>DAIQOU010000012.1:0-23760 GCA_036787725.1 Bacteroidales bacterium | reverse complement strand
AGGATGTCAAAAGACCGAGTGTTCTTTGAATGAGTCACGAATTGTAAGTTTGGTACGAGTGAAAGCCACGAAGTGGCTGTACTATGCATAACCGTGGGTAAGCGAAGCGCAGCCCACAGTAAACGTATCTCATCCGAAACAACTCCGTGGGTAAGCGAAGCGCAGCCCGCGGTAAACGTATCTCATCCGAAACAACTCCGTTAGAGATTGAGGTGAGTTGCCTCCCCCGGTTCCGACTTTCAAAGCCGAATTTTGCAGCAATATTTCGGAGTTTAGAACCCTATTTTACGGGTTCTCCGGGAGGATGTAACCGGCAAAAAACAAAATGTAACCGGCAAAAAACAGATGTAACGTAACGGAAAAACTGTGTAACAGGCCATTTCCCGCCTACTCTCAACTATTTGTATGTTTGAAGTACAGATGAACACAAGTTAAACTTATCCTTTTTATTAATTATTTACTTAGTACATTATGGAAAAAACAAACAAAAACAGTTGCATTATCCTTGCCCGTTCAGGGAATTCTTTAAACACACTTGATAAATAATAAATAACTAAGGTATTAATATTAAAATGTATGAAGAACACAAATCTTTTTTTTAGAGTTTTCGGTATGCTCTTCTTTTTGACGCTGCCCTTATGGGCCTACGCTCAGAACATCACCGTAAGAGGAGTAGTAAATGATTCTTCCGGAGAACCGATCATTGGCGCTACAGTTGTGGAATCCGGAGTTCCAAGTAATGGTACGATTACTGATTTAGATGGGAATTATTCGATTAATGTTCCGTCTCAATCAAGCATTACCATCTCTTATATAGGTTATCAACCTCAAACTCTTGCGGTAAACGGACAAACCCGATTGAATGTCACTTTAATGGAAGAGACCCAAGTATTGGACGAAGTGGTTGTCATCGGATACGGTACCCAGCGTAAATCAGGTGTAACCGGCTCTGTGGCAAGTGTCAATGCAGAAGTAATTCAAGAAGTCCCTGCCGGCAATATCACTCAAGCTTTGCAAGGACGACTTGCCGGAGTGGAAATGTCCCAATCTTCTTCCAGACCGGGTTCCGAAATGCAAATCCGCATACGCGGTACACGCTCTCTAACCGCCAGTAACGATCCATTGGTGGTGCTCGACGGGATTCCTTTTGCCGGATCCATCGGCGACATCAATCCCAACACCATTAAAAGTATCGATATTCTGAAAGATGCATCCGCTACTGCCATTTACGGGTCGCGGGGTGCCAATGGCGTTATATTGGTAACTACGGAGAAAGGGAAAGCAGGAGAAAAAGCTACTTTCACCTACAACGGATACTACGGGGCAAAGACTGTTTTCGGAAGATATCCCATGATGAACGGAAAAGAATTTAGCGAACTTCGTAAATTAGTAGGGAAATACGATAACGGGTTGGATGAATTTGATGACGTAAATACCGATTGGCAAGATTTGTTTTATCGGACCGGTATGGTAACCAACCATGACATAGGCATTTCCGGAGGAACAAAAACCGGCACCTACAATTTCGGAATAGGGTACTATCAAGATGAAGCAGTGGTACCCATGCAAGATTACAACCGCATTTCATTGCGAGCTTCCTTCGATCAGGAAATAGGCCGTTTCCGATTCGGTCTTACTTCCAACAATAATTATTCTGTCAGAAAAGGCGATAACATCGGGATGTACGGAGTGCTGAGTATGTCTCCGCTGGCCGATCCGTATAACGAAGACGGCTCCTTGAAAAGAACGGTCCGAATGGCGTTGGACGAACAATGGGTTTATACCAAAAGTGTATTGAACAGCGTGGAAGATAAATGGATTAATCAAACCAAAGCGTTCGGTTCTTACAATACGTTGTATGGAGAAGTGAAAGTTCCCGGGATAGAAGGATTAAAGTATCGCGTGAATGTAGGATTAAATTTCCGGATGAACAACGGCGGGGCTTATACCGGTGAAGGAATAAACAGTTCCAATCCGACCTCTCTTTCTACCGCCTCCATCAGTAATTCTCTTACTACCAACTGGGCCGTGGAAAACCTGTTGACTTACGACCGGATGTTTGGAGATAAACATCAGATCAATGCAGTAGCTATGTATTCTGCCGAAGAAACTTTATACAATCGATCCAGAGTGACGGCAAGAGACATTCCCGCCGATCATTTCCAGTTCTATAATTTAGGACAAGCGGCAGGCGAAATAGCGGTTCCTCCCGGCGATCAACATTACCAAAAAAGCGGACTGATGTCGTGGATGGGCCGTATAATGTATGCTTACGACAACCGTTATATGCTGACTGCCACCCTTCGTTCCGATGCTTCTTCCCGATTGGCGAAAGGACATCAATGGCACACCTACCCTGCTGTATCTGCGGGATGGAATATCCGAAACGAATCATTTATGAACGAGGTATCTTGGCTGGACATGTTGAAAGTGCGGGTTGGATACGGACAAACATCCAATCAAGCAGTTAATCCTTATGCTACACTCGGATTATTGAGTACACGACCTTATAATTTCGGGAATGAAGGATACGCTACCGGTTACTATGTATCTACGCTGCCTAATCCCAATTTGGGATGGGAATATTCCGAAACTTGGAACTACGGGGTGGATTTCTCACTATGGAACGGACGTTTATCCGGTACATTAGAGTATTATACGCAGCATACCAAAGATATTCTGTTGAGTATTAATATGCCGAGAACTTCGGGAGTAGGCAGTTATATGGCCAATATAGGGGAAACAGAGAACAAAGGTTTTGAGTTTTCGCTGAACGGAACCATTTTAGACAATGTGAACGGTTGGACCTGGCAAGCGGGTATCAACCTGTATGCCAACCGCAACAAACTGTTATCGCTGACTTCCCAACAGAATGACGGAGTAAAAAATGAACGAGATGTAATCAATCAATGGTTTGTCGGTCACCCTATTGATGTAATATACGATTATAAAAAGATCGGATTATGGCAGGAAGGAGATCCCTATCTGAATATCTTGGAGCCGGCCGGAGATGTAGGAATGATCAAAGTAGAATATACGGGTGATTATAATGCCGACGGTTCTCCGGTAAGAGCAATCAATTCCGACGACCGACAAGTCATAGATATAGAACCCGATTTCCAAGGCGGTTTCAATACTTCGGTAAGCTATAAAGGATTCGATTTGGGAATAGTAGGTATCTTTAAAAGAGGCGGAACGCTTCTCAGTACCATTCACGGATCATCCGGATACCTTAATATGATGACCGGACGTCGCGGAAACATAAAAGTAGATTACTGGACCCCGGAAAACACGGGAGCCAAGTATCCGAAACCCGGAGGAGTAATGCAGGGAGACAATCCCAAATACGGCAGTACCTTGGGTTATTTCGATGCAACCTATTTAAAAGTGCGCACCATTACATTGGGGTATAATTTCAACCATAAATGGATGAAAACGATGGGAATAGAAAGGTTACGCGCCTACTTTACCGTACAAAACCCATTTGTATTGTTCTCTCCGTTCAATGACGAAAGCGGTATGGATCCCGAAACCAATACCTACGGAAACGATAACATTGCGGTAGCTTCGGATGTTAACGATCGATTATTGGTTATCGGTACCAACACACCTGCAACACGTAACTATTTGTTTGGTATAAATTTAACATTCTAAAATTATTATGTATGAAACAAACATGAATATTATTTAACCTAAGTTTCGCCAAAGGCAATGATTAAATAATTTCATCGGGAGTTCCATACGATCATTAAGAAATAAATAAAAAATAACGTATGAAAAAGTTATATATAAAAACGCTAGTTGGAGGAATGTTAACGGTGTTGTTCCTCACGATGGGATGTTCGGATATTCTGGACGAACAACCACGCTCTATTTACGAACCGGGGTATTTTAAAACCGAAAAAGGGATCCAGGGAGGATTGACTGCTCTCTATGCTCATATGCGTGACATCTACGGACAAGGATATCACTATACTGCCTCTCAAATGCCCACCGATGAAGGAACTTGGGGACAAAACTCCAATGCCAATCAAAAGGATCTTGATTTTACCGGTGTAGGAACCATTACGCCTACATCCAGCCGTTCGGATGTATTGTGGAATGCAACATTTCCTTATATCAACACAGCCAACGGTATCATTGAAAATGCAGAAGAAGTGGGCACCGTTCCCGATGCATTGATTGCCGAAGCTCGTTTTTTCCGGGCATACGATTATTTTCATTTGGTACAGACTTTCGGCGGAGTACCCTTGGATTTGGGATCGGGAGAATTGGCCTTCAACACGTCTACCGTACGGACCTCCGTCCGCAACACCGTCCCGGAAGTTTATACCCGCTGCATCTTTCCCGACCTGTTGAGAGCCATCAATGATCTGCCGGAAAGCGGACGCATCACCGGAGGCGTTACTAAAACAGCAGCCCGCCTTTTATTGTCAAAAGCTTATTTAACTTACGGTTGGTGGTTGGAAAATCCGAACGACATTCCTACTTATCCGGAATGCCCCCGTACCGATCCCGACGGTCATAATGCTCAATGGTATTTCCAACAAGCATATGATGTATCCGTTACGGCTATCGACAACCCGGGACCTTTCGGATTACAACCGACATTCTACGATGTAAACGTGGCCTCCAACGACCGTAACAATGAAATTTTGTTGTACGCCGACCGCACCGAAACCAGTGAGTTCTATAACGGGAGCAGTTTGTCGTATGCTACGGGCGGTGCACCGGACAACTTTGCGGGATGGATGACACAATGGAACTATACCGAGATAACTACCAATACAAGTCCGAATTGGAGTGGTGCGGTGGTCAGTTCCGTTCAACGGGAAGCCGCACAAGATTACGGCCGTCCATGGACCAGTTTCGCTCCTCCGTTAGGAGTTTTCACTAAAACATTCGCCGACAAAACCAACGATTCCCGCTATGACGGAACTTTTGTCACCGTTTATCGGGGCAACTGGCCCAAAGGCGGGGTAACAAACCCGGTGTTATATAATGCTAACGGGTTGCCGGTATATCCCGGAGATGCAATCCTTACTTTCTTACCGGAAGAACCTTCTCAGCCCGTCGATTATTCCAATTCGGTATATAAAAGTAATGTGGGCGCAGGAGTATTGCCGGGAAGAGCCGATTATGTAGTGGCTCCAAGCGGAATAAGCAGAATTATGTTTCCGGGAATCTGGAAACTGATCGGACACCGCACCGACAACGGAAACGGCTTGGGAGAACCGAACGGAGGAAGTACCCGTCCCTACAACATCCTCAAATTTTCGGAACTTTACTTGGTAGCAGCCGAAGCAGCAGTAAAAGGAGCTGTGCCTCAAGCAGGAAAGAGTGCAAGAGAGTTGATAAATGTCCTTCGGGCCCGGGCCGGGAAATGGAGTTGGGACCATGCCGGAAATGTGGAAAAAATTGCAGACTACAGTAAAGAAATGATGGACGCTACGCCGGCTACCATCGATATCAACTACGTGTTGGAAGAACGTTCTCGTGAATTCTTCTCTGAAGGATACCGGTGGAATGACTTGGTACGTACGCAAAAACTGGTTGAACTAGCCGGTACTTATGAAATCTGCGGACCTGCTAAAGGAGATCATACTCCACAGAAATTCACTCGGGACATTAAGAAAGAACATTACCTCCGCCCCATCCCGCAAGGACAAATTGACGGGATGGAAATGGGAGAAGCCGAAAAGAAAGCTTACCAAAATCCCGGGTATAATTAATTGATAAAGAAAGGTAAGATGAGGATGAAAGCGTTGTATTTTCATCCTCATCTTAAAAACACAAGTAGAAATCCCGAATGAACGGCCGGATATCGAAAGTACCGGGAATTTCAACCGCTACGTTGTATAATACACAAAAGAACGTATTATTTGTATGAAAACAATTTCTATCATCCTAATGCTCTTTTGCTGCTCCTTGGTATGGGGCCGGGAAAGTTCTTCCTATTTAACAAAACAAGGCACAGCCACTCAACTCATCGTTGATCAACGTCCTTTTACGATTCTGGGCGGAGAGCTGGGAAATTCGTCGGCATCTTCCGTTGAAGATATTGAACGTATATTCCCCAAACTGCAACGAATGGGACTCAACACTGTATTGGTACCGGCCTATTGGGATTTGATCGAGCCTGCGGAAGGAATATACGATTTTACCTTAATCGATAAAACAATCCGACAAGCGCGAGAAAACCAATTGAAAGTGATTTTTTTGTGGTTCGGATCCTGGAAAAATTCCATGAGTTGTTATGCACCGTTATGGTTTAAGCAAGACTATAAAAAATATCCCCGCGCCTATACCAAAGCGGGAAAACCGCTCGAAATCGCAAGTTCGTTTTCGGAAAATGTATTGAAAGCCGACAACCGTGCTTTTTCTCAATTGATGCAACACATCGCATCTGTCGATAAAGAGACCGGTACAGTCATCATGATACAAATCGAAAACGAAATCGGCATGTTGGAAAATGCCCGTGATTATTCCAAAGAAGCCAATGCACTGTTCAATGCGGACGTACCCTCTGTATTAATTGACTATTTAAAGAAAAATAAAAAGACATTACACCCCCGGCTTTTCAAAAAGTGGGAGGAACAAGGACTTAAGGACAAGGGAAACTGGTCGGAGATTTTTGGCGACGATATATACACCGAGGAAATATTTATGGCTTGGTCGTATGCTCAATACGTTGAAAAATTGGCGCAATCGGCCCGTTCCGTCCATCCGGTTCCGTTGTTTGTAAATGCAGCCATGAACAGTCGCGGACGTGTTCCGGGAGAATATCCGTCGGCGGGTCCGTTGGCCCACCTGATCGATATATGGCATTGCGGAGCGCCAAATATCGACCTCTTGGCTCCCGATATTTACGACAAAGGATTCGCTGATTGGGTGTCACAATACAAGTTACACAATAATCCGTTATTTATCCCCGAAGTACGATTGGGTGACAACAATGGAGTGCAAGCTTTTTATGTATTTGGCGAACACGATGCCATCGGTTTCTGTCCGTTTTCCATTGAAAACGGCTCCGATTCACCGGAAGCGCCTTTGGTTAAGAGTTATGCCAAATTAAGAGAACTGATGCCGGTAATAGCCAACTATCAAGGGAAAGGCCTAATGAACGGACTGTTGTTTGATAAAGAAAATCCGGAAAGGATCTTATTACGGGATGATTTGGAAATCACCTGCCGCCATTTCTTTACACTACCCTGGGATCCGCGGGCAACCGACGGAAGCCCTTGGCCCGAAGGAGGAGGACTGATTATCCGGCTTAATAAAAACGAATACCTTATTGCCGGCAGCGGCATGGTTGTGGAATTTAAAAAGAGCAACGAGAATAAAGGAAAAGATACGGGTAAATTGGGAGAAGACGGATTCGCCTTCACGGGAGGTAACCGGCAAGAGCAAAACAACTGGGCCGGCGGACTTCGGGCAGGCATCGGAACAGTAGACGAAGTAAAGGTTAACGACGACGGAACTTTTTCTTATATAAGAAGATTAAATGGCGATCAAACCCATCAGGGAAGACATGTCCGCATTTCAGTGGACGACGTAAGTATTCTCCATGTAAAATTATATGAATACAAATGATGAATACAATGAAACCGGCATGCAAAAGTTTTATCAATGAATTGAACCTCATGCAAGTTTCATACAACCATAACAGAAAAATAAAAGACAACCTATGAAATATCTAGTCGCAACGGTTTTATGCCTGTTTTTGGGAATGCAATCCAAAGCTTCCCACATCGGACCGATGATACACACCCACACGGACGGAACGGAATTTCCGTTGGCAGAAAAAAACATTCCTGTAAACCTTCTCATCGATGAAGCCGATTTTTCGGGGGTATTGCATGCGGTTAATAATCTTTGTGAAGATTTCGAAAGGGTGACCGGAAATAAGCCGAAACGGGAACCGGATAAACGCCTCCTTATCATAGGAACAATCGGTCATTCTTCCTATATCGACCGATTGGTAAAAGAGGGGAAAATTGACGGAAATGAATTGAACGGAAAACATGAAAAATACATTATTCAAACCGTATCCGACCCGATGGATGCTGTTGAAGGAGCTGTTGTGATAGCAGGAAGCGATCAGCGGGGAACCATTTACGGAATCTACGAACTTTCCTCGCAAATGGGAGTATCACCCTGGTATTATTGGGCAGACGTTCCCATCCGGAAACAAGAAAACTTATACCTCAAAAAAGGCAGTTATACCGCAGGAGAACCGGCTGTAGAATATAGAGGTATCTTTCTGAATGACGAAGCGCCGGCGCTGAGCGGCTGGGCCCGTCACACTTTCGGCGGTTTTAACAGCAAGTTTTATGAAAAAGTATTTGAATTGATTCTCCGCTTAAAGGGAAACTTTTTATGGCCTGCCATGTGGGGAAATGCATTTTATGACGATGATTCGCAAAACGGAACATTGGCCCAAAGCATGGGAATTATCATAGGAACTTCTCATCACGAGCCGTTGGGACGCGCTCACGACGAATGGAGACGCTACGGAAAAGGTCCGTGGGATTACAACAAAAATCGCAACGTACTTGCGGATTTTTGGACACAAAGCATGGAACGCATGAAGGATTTCGAAACGGTAGTAACCGTCGGGATGAGAGGCGACGGAGATGAACCGATGAGCGAAGAATCCAATATTTCATTGTTGGAAAGAATAATTAAAGATCAACGGAGTATCATATCGAAGGTGACCGGTAAAAAAGCCGGCGAGACCCCACAGGTATGGGCGCTTTATAAAGAGGTACAGGATTATTACGATAAAGGAATGAGGGTTCCCGATGACATTACCTTGTTATTGTGCGACGACAATTGGGGCAATGTACGGAAACTGCCGGATATCAACGCCAAACCGAGAAAAGGAGGATACGGTATGTATTATCACTTCGATTATGTGGGAGGCCCTCGTAATTACAAATGGATCAATGTAAGCCAAGTTCAACGAATATGGGAACAAATGAACCTCACTTATGAACACGGTGTCAGGAAACTATGGATTGTAAATGCAGGAGACTTGAAACCCATGGAATATCCGATCAGTTTCTTTCTCGATATGGCTTGGGATCCGAAACAATTCAATGCAGGCAACTTATTACACCACACCGAACAATGGTGCGCCCGACAATTCGGGGAAAAGCAGGCTAAAGAAGCTGCCCGGCTGATTAATCTTTATACCCAATATAACCGACGCGTAACACCCGAATTACTAAATGACAAAACATACAGCTTGGAAAATTACAATGAGTTCCGGCGGGTCACGGAAGAATATCGCAGTCTGCTGATTGACGCCATGAGGTTGTATAATCTTATGTCCGAAGAATACAAAGATGCTTTCGACCAGTTGGTCTTATTCCCGATTAATGCTTGTTGCAACTTATATGAAATGTATTATGCCGTTGCAAAAAACAATTATTACACAGAGAAGAAAGACAATAAAGCAAATTACTGGGCGGATAAAGTGAAAGAATGTTTCGAACGTGATTCGATACTGACCGTTCACTACAATAATTCCATTGCCGGAGGAAAATGGGCGCACATGATGGATCAGGTTCGCATCGGATACACTTCCTGGCAACAACCGGATAAAAGCATCATGCCAACGGTTACTTATATACAACAGCCGAAGATAAATAATAAAATCTTTAAGGAAAGTAACGGATACGTCTCCATCGAAGCCGAAAATTTCAGTCGATTGAATAATTCCGACAAAATACATTGGGAAGTGATACCGACGCTGGGAAAGACAATATCAGCCGTTACCACCTTCCCGCAAAACGGGTATCCGACAGATAAGGACAGTATTTATTTGGAATACGATATCGAGTTTGAAAGCGCCGGAGAATTCGAAGTAACCGTATTGGTTTCTCCTACTTTGAATTTCAATGCCAATAAAGGATTAAGATATGCACTATCTTTTTGCGGAGAAAAAGAACAAATCGTAAACATAAACGGACACTACCAAGGAGAATTGGGACGATGGCAGGCCGAAAGCATCATTAAAACAAACACCCGACATATCATTCCCGAAACCGGAAGGCAGACGCTGCGTTTCCGGGTATTGGAACCGGGTATCGTGTTACAAAAAATCCTCATCGATACCGGAGGATTAAAGCCTTCTTACTTGGGAGCGCCGGAAAGTAAAATAATAATCGAATAAATAACTGACATGAAGACCAATCATTTGTATACGCTACTGTTTTTCCTTTGTGTAAGCTCCTTGTGTCAAGCAAAGGTAAAACTCCCGGTACTTATATCCGACGGGATGGTACTGCAACGGGATCAACCCGTTAAGGTATGGGGATACGGCGATCCGGGAGAAGAAATAAACATACGGTTCCTGAAAAAAAAATACAAAACAAACGCCGATACCAACGGTAATTGGGAGATCATTCTACCCGCAATCCGGGCCGGCGGACCTTATGTAATGAGTATAAATGAATTGGAAGTAAAAGATATATGGATGGGTGATGTATGGCTTTGCTCCGGGCAATCCAATATGGAAACTCCCCTATCCAGAGTAACGGATCTGTTTGCCGAAGAAATCTTTTCGGATTCCAATCGAATGATACGGCATATTAAAGTTCCTTTGTCTTATAATTTCCGGGAGCCCCGGCAAGACATTAAACCGGCCGAATGGAAACCCGCCACTCAACAACATATTCTGTCGATAACCGCCGTACCGTATTTCTTTGCCAAATACTTGTATGAGGATATAAAAGTACCGATCGGGTTGATTAATTCGAGTGTGGGAGGTTCGCCGGCCGAGGCATGGATCAGCGAAGAAGGATTAAAAGATTTCCCGCATTACCTCCACGATAAAAAAATGTGCGAATCAGACGGCTATATAGAAGAAGCCTTGCAATTGCAACACCGGAGGAACTTTTTGTGGAATACTGTATTGCACCGGACTGATGAAGGCCTTCTCCGACAATGGCATGCATCTTCAGCAGAGGAGAATGAATGGAAATCGACAGATATGTTCTCTTCCTGGGGAAGCGACGGTGTCAATCCGATAAACGGCTCATTTTGGTTTAAAAAGGAGATTGAAGTACCGGAAACAGAAGCAGGTCAAAAAGCCACCTTACGATTGGGGTGCATAGTAGATGCAGACTCCGTATTTGTGAACGGAACATTCGTCGGAACCACTTCCTATCAATATCCGCCACGCATTTATCCGATTCCCGCAAACCTGTTAAAAGCAGGTAAAAACGACATCACTATCCGTTTGTTAAGTTATGGAGGATTTCCCCATTTTGTAAAAGACAAACCTTACAAACTGGTGTTTGACCAACGTGAGATCGATTTAGGGGGAGAATGGAAATATCGGATCGGAACCCGCATGCCCGCCATGCCGGGAGGTATATCTTTTCAAAATAAGCCGACCGGTTTATATAACGACATGATTGCCCCATTGCAACATGTTACATTCAAAGGCGTCTTATGGTATCAGGGCGAATCCAATACCAATCGGTATAATGAATATTATTCCCTGCTGTCGGCATTAATTAACGATTGGCGAACCTATTGGAAGCGGGAAGATCTGCCATTTTTATTGGTTCAGTTGCCCAATTTCATGGAAAGCCGTCCTTATCCTTCCGAAAGCGGTTGGGCCGGTTTGAGAGACGCTCAACTCAAGATTTCTCAAACCGTTCCGAATACGGGGTTGGCCGTCACAATCGATCTCGGCGAGTGGAACGACATCCATCCGCTCAATAAAAAAGACGTAGGTTACAGGCTTTTTTTACAAGCAAAACGGTTGATCTACGGAGATAAATCGGTGATTGCAGATGGTCCCGTTTATGAATCCATGCAACCGGACGGAAACAAAATCATCCTTTCTTTCAAAGAAGGCACTAACGATTTGATGCCGGTAAAAGAATTAAAAGGGTTTGCTGTCGCCGGCGAAGACGGAAAATACCGGTGGGCCGAGTCAAGGATAGAAGGTAAAACCGTAATTATTTGGAATGACG
The DNA here is from genome assembly GCA_036787725.1 of Bacteroidales bacterium. GTDB lineage: Bacteria > Bacteroidota > Bacteroidia > Bacteroidales > Azobacteroidaceae > DAIQOU01. Next base: position 11,767 of record DAIQOU010000012.1, on the reverse strand, counting down.
CCGTTTCTCATCCGGTAAAAATAAGGTATGCGTGGGAAAACAACCCCGAGGAAGCAAACCTGAGGAATAAAAACGGACTGCCGGCATCTCCTTTTGAAATAAAAACAAACAAATAGGAACAAGATATTTACATTTTAATCAACAAAACAATATCATGAAAACTTCTTCCCGGAAAGTCTCTTTTGGAGAAAAGGTAGGTTATAGTTTGGGAGACGGGTCGGCCAACCTCATCTTCCAGATGATGATGATGTTCCAGCTTTTCTTTTATACCGATGTATTCGGTATAAAAGCTACGGTAGCCGGCGCCATCTTACTGTTCGCCCGTTTTTTCGACGCTTTTGTCGATCCGCTGGTCGGGATCCTCTCGGACCGTACCAACACCAAATGGGGAAAATATCGTCCCTGGTTATTGTGGACAGCGCTTCCTTTTGCCGTATTCTTCATATTGGCGTTTACGACACCGGACCTCGGTGAACGGGGGAAAATAATTTATGCCGGAGTAACTTATACCCTGCTCATGTCCATTTATTCGTTCAATAATACCCCCTATTCTTCGTTGGGAGGAGTCATGACGGGAGATATCAAAGAGCGGACAAGTATTTCTTCCGTACGATTTGTTACGGCAACCATAGCTACTTTTGTGGTACAAGGACTGACCCTGCCGTTAGTAACCAAAATAGGCGGAAGCCCCACTTCTCCCAAAGGTTGGTTCACAACCATTACCATTTTTGCAATCGTCGGATTCATATTAATGCTTATTACCTTTTTCACTACGAAAGAACGTATCACTCCTCCGCAAAAGCAAAAGACTCCCATCAAGCAGGATTTTAAAGATATATTGACAAGCCGTCCCTGGTTAAGTATGTTTATTCTTACCCTCTTCCTTTTTACTACACTGGCCATGTGGGGAAGCAGTATGTCTTATTACTTTAATTATGTGGTGGATAAAAACGCATTATTTTCTTTTCTGGATAAGGTAGGGCTGACAGGTATCGCCGGAGAAGAGATGAGTATGGGACATTCTTTCCTGAATGCTTTCGGATTGATTGTCTACGATGCCAATGAGGTTTTTGCAGTAGGCTTCAGTTTATTCAATATGGTCGGAAGTATTATTCAACTGTTGGGAGTAATATTTCTTTCGGGTTTTTTGTCCGGTATATTCGGAAAACGGAATGTATTTATTGTATGTCTGACGCTCACCGCTGTGTTTACCGGATTATTCTATATTGTTTCACCGAGTAATATTGAACACATCTTTATCCTTAACATACTCAAAAGTTTATCGTATGCTCCTACCGTACCCCTGCTTTGGGCAATGATGGGGGATGTTGCCGATCATTCCGAGTGGATAAATTTCAGAAGAGCTACCGGTTTCGTCTTTGCAGGGATCGTGTTCGCATTGAAGGCCGGATTAGGCTTAGGCGGACTTATATGCGGCAGTATCATCGACTCGTTCGGATTTGTCGCCCACACAGTGCAAAGCGCGTCTTCCATACAAGGTATCAAACTAACTTCCGGTATCATTCCTGCCGCCACTTTCATTATAGGAGTGATTGCATTGTTATTCTATCCCATTACGAAGAAAGTAAATGAAAAGATTCAGATGGAATTGGCAACCCGAAGAGAGAACTCGGAGAATGACTTTCAACAATAAATAATTAATAATATTCACATGAAAAAGTATTCTTTATTAACAACAGTTGCCTGCATCTTAGTTCTCTTCGGATGTTCTTCAACCGATAAGCAAGAAAATGAGCAAAAATTAACGCTCAAAGAGGCACTTGAAGGCAAATTTTATATCGGAACAGCCCTCAACACAGAACAGATTATGGAGAGAGACTCGAATGCAGTACAAGTCATTAAGGAACAATTTAACGCCATCGTAGCTGAAAATTGCATGAAAAGCATGTATCTGCAACCTAAAGAAGGAGAATTTTATTTTGATGAAGCCGACAAGTTCGTGGACTTCGGACAACAAAACAATATGTTTATAACCGGGCATACCTTAGTTTGGCATTCACAAGCCCCCCGGTGGTTCTTTACAGACGAAGAAGGAAAAGATGTATCTCGGGAAGTAATGATAGAACGGATGAAAAATCACATCTTCACTGTAGCAGGCCGTTATAAAGGCAAAATCAAAGGATGGGATGTGGTAAATGAAGCAGTGTTGGATGACGGAACATTACGTGACAGCAAATTCTTGCAAATAATAGGACCCGATTATATCCGGTTGGCTTTTGAATTTGCACACGAAGCAGATCCGGATGCCGAACTGTACTACAATGATTACTCTATGGCTTTACCTGCTAAAAGACAAGGAGTGGTTGATTTGGTCAAGTCCCTTCAAGAACAAGGAGTACGAATAGACGGTATAGGTATGCAAGGACATCTGAACATGCAATTCCCTTCTTTGGAAGAGTTTGAAAAGAGCTTATTGGCCTTCTCCGACTTGGGAGTTAAAGTAATGATTACGGAATTAGATCTTTCCGTCCTTCCTTCTCCTAAAAAAGATGTCGGAGCGGATATTGCTCAAAGTTTTGAATACCAACAGGAAATCAATCCTTATGCGGAAGGATTGCCGCAAGAGACGGCAACAGCCTGGGAGAACCGTTATCTCGACTTTTTTAAATTGTTTCTCATTCATCGGGATAAAATTTCACGCGTCACTTTGTGGGGCGTAGGAGATAGTGATTCGTGGAAAAATAATTGGCCGGTAGAAGGCCGTACCGATTACGCTTTATTGTTTGACCGAAATTATAAAGCTAAACCGATAGTCAACAAGATTATGGAAGAAGCTGTACAATATAATAATCCCGAAAAAAAAAATCAGAAATGAAAAAAGCAAAATACTTAGTGCCTCATGATTTTATGGCCGATCCGTCTGTACATGTATTCAACGGTAAATTATTCATCTATCCTTCTCACGATCGGGAAAGCGGTATCTCCGAAAACGATAACGGGGATCATTTTGATATGAAAGATTATCATGTTTTTTCTATGGATGATGCAGAAGGTGAAATAACGGATCACGGAGTCGTACTGGACGTTAAAGACATCCCCTGGGCCGGACGTCAATTGTGGGATTGCGATGTAGCCCTGAAGAATGATACATATTACCTGTATTTCCCCTTAAAAGATAAAAATGATATATTCCGCATCGGAGTGGCCATTGGCGATAAACCGGAAGGACCGTTCATTCCCCGGGAAAACCCGATCAAAGGAAGCTACAGCATGGATCCCGCTGTGTTGGAGGATAACGGAAACTATTATATGTACTTCGGAGGTTTATGGGGAGGACAATTGCAACGCTACCGAAACAACAAGGCATTGGAATGCGCGCTATTACCGGAAGGCGATGAACCCGCACTGTGTCCCAAAATAGCCAAACTCAGTGAAGATATGCTTGAATTCGGAGAAGAACCGAGGGATGTGATTATTTTGGACGAACAAGGAAAACCGCTCACGGCAGGAGATACGGAACGTCGCTTCTTCGAAGCTTCCTGGGTTCATAAATACAAGGGAAAATATTACTTTTCTTACTCTACAGGCGATACACACTTATTATGTTATGCGATAGGAGATAATCCCTACGGTCCGTTCACCTACCGGGGAGTAATCCTCACGCCGGTGGTAGGATGGACCACTCATCATTCCATCGTAGAATACAAAAACAAATGGTATTTGTTTTTTCATGACAGCGTTCCTTCCGGCGGAAAAACATGGCTCCGCAGTCTGAAAGTAATTGAATTGGAATACAATGAAGACGGTTCGATAAAGACTATAGAAGGCTCTTAAAATTTCATCCGGCAACCCGAATATCTGATACACATAAGTTCAACGGGTTTTATATCAAACTTTGTATGAAATAGATTTTTATGATTACATTTATCAAAAAGTGAAAGATGCAACGTTGCCGGAAAGAAAAACATTCAATAAAAAAACAATAAAAATATTACAACATGTCTTCATTTAAAATAGCAATAATCGGTACGGGCGGGATTGCCGAAAAAATGGCCTTTACGGTAAAAGCCATGGAAAATGTCGAAATATATGCTGTTGTTTCGCGCACTTCCGAAAATGCCCGGCGATTTACCGAAAGATGGAATGTAAAAAAGGCCTTCCATTCGCAAGATGAAATGCTGAATGACGAGAACATAGAGTTGGTTTATATCGCCACTCCCCATTCCAACCATTATGAAGAAGCACGCCGCTGTTTGCTGAAAGGAAAACCGGTTTTGTGCGAAAAAGCATTTACGGCAACGGCAAAACAGGCGGAAGAACTTCTCCGGATCTCAAAAGAGAAAAATGTATTCATCACGGAAGCAATCTGGACACGTTACATGCCTTTGTCCAAAACAATCATTGAACTTGTAAAAAGCGGTATTATCGGAAAGCCGATGTTCCTGACAGCAAATCTCGGCTACCCGAATCATTTCATGGAACGATTGATAAACCCGGCATTGGCGGGAGGCGCTTTATTGGACTTAGGTGTTTACCCCATCAATTTTGCATCCATGGTATTGGGACCCGATATTAAAAAGACAGTCTCTTCCTGCACATTGACCGATACTAAAGTAGACGGGCAAAACAGTATAACAATGACGTTTGCAGAGGGAGCCATGGCTGTTTTATGCAGTACAATTTATGCAAAGACCGATCGGCAAGGAATCATTTCGGGAGAAAAAGGTCATATTATCGTAGAAAACATCAATAATCCGCAAAAAGTAACGGTTATCGGTGAAGACTATCAAGTAGTGAAGGAATATGAAAGACCTCCTCAAATCACAGGCTACGAATATCAGATCTATGCATCCATGGAAGCCATCCGGGAAGGACGGATCGAAGCGACCGATATGCCCCATGCCGAAACTCTAAGAATTATGCGTCTGATGGATAACTTGAGAAAAGAATGGGGTGTCCGGTATCCGGCAGACAACGATGTTTAATCTCCAACTTATATATAATAAAAATGATAAAAAGAGCTGTATTTTCATTCTCCTTTATCTTATTGCTTTGTATGTCTTGCAATCAACATAAACCCGAGTTGCTCCCTTGGGAAAAAGGAGCTTTTGAAACCCGGGAATACCGTAACCTGCTCCTCGAATCGGGTTATTCGGAAGAAATTATCGATGCCAAACTGAACGAAATATGGTATAACCTCTTCGAAGGGCCGAATAAAATCTATTTCGAAACCGAAGATTCGTTAGCTTACATTACAGATGTAAAAAACAAAGATGTGCGAACAGAAGGCATGTCATACGGACTGATGATTGCCGTCCAGTTTGACAAAAAAGAAATGTTCGATCGTTTGTGGAAATGGTGCGTAAAATACATGCAACACCGGGAAGGACCGCGCGAAGGCTATTTTGCATGGAGTTGTCAAATTGACGGTACCCGTAATTCCCAAGGTCCGGCATCCGATGGAGAGTTGTATTACGTTACGGCATTGATTTTTGCATCCAACCGATGGGGAAACAACACCGGCATCGATTATTTGAAGGAGGCTCAATACATCTTGGACTGTGCCATGGCAAAAGACGGCACGGACGACGTTACCAATTTTATTAATATGGAACATAAACTGATTACTTTCGTTCCGGACGTACGCGGAGGCGCGTTTACCGACCCCTCATATCACGTACCTGCTTTTTACGAAGTTTGGGCGCGTTGGGCCGACGACGGCCGTTCCGACCTGTGGCGTGAATGTGCTGTAAAAAGTCGAAACTACCTGCATACGGCCATCCACCCGGAAACAGGACTGAATCCGGATTATTCGGAATATGACGGAAGTCCCAAAATCACGGGAAGAATCATCGGGAAAGAATTTCGTTTCGATTCCTGGCGTGTGCCGATGAATATCGCGTTGGATTATTCTTGGGCTTGTGCCGACAAAGACCGACAACAAGCATACGGACACAAAATCCAACATTTCCTCTACGGACAAGGATTAACCGGTTTTGTGGATCAGTATAATATAGACGGTACCGAAGTGGAAGAAATTCTCGGAGCCGGCGGATATACCGCCTTACGTCACTCACTGGGGTTGGTATCTACCGCAGCGTGCGTATCCCTCGTATGTTCCCACGAAAAAAGCAAAGAATTTATCGATCATTTCATGGCTGCCAAGCACGAACCTTATGAAGACGGATATTTTGATGCTTATTACGACGGCTTATTGCAATTATTTTCCTTCATGCATCTAAGCGGTAAATACCGTATTATTTTCCCGAATAATCAACGTTGAGAAAAACAGATATGAGAAGAATATTTCTTTTTTTATGGATAAACATAGTGACCGTTTCTTTATACGCCGAAGACGGAAGCCGATTGTGGTTAAGGTATTCCCAAAACGAACAAGCCAACATAACAGCCAACAAAAAAAATGCTACTGTGGATATAGCGGTCGATGAACTCACAAAACAATGGAAGGGAGGACCGATAGAACTTAATATTCAAGGTTCTAAAGCTCTTCGAGAAATAGGTGAAGACGGATTCCGGATCGAAGGAAATAAAAATACGAAGGTAACGATCAGTTCCGCATCGGCAAAAGGACTTCTCTACGGAGCTTATCACTTACTTCGATTACAAGAAACCAAAAAGCTTCCCGAGGAAATCCGGATACAAGAATCACCGAAATATAACCTTCGCCTTCTAAATCATTGGGATAACCTCAATCGCACGGTGGAACGAGGTTATGCCGGTTACTCCCTTTGGAAATGGGAAGAGCTTCCGACTGTAATCTCTCCAAGATATAAAGAATATGCACGCGCCAACGCCTCCGTCGGAATTAACGGAACCGTAGTGAATAATGTAAATGCCTCACCCGACATATTACGCACCGATTATTTGAATAAAGTGAAAGTGCTGGCCGATATCTTTCGCCCCTACGGAATAAAAGTGTATCTGGCCGTTAATTTTTCTTCTCCTCATCTGTTGGGAGGAACAAACGATTCGGATCCCCTGAACCCGGAAGTGAAAGAATGGTGGAAAAATAAAGTCAAAGAAATATATCGATTCATTCCGGACTTCGGAGGATTTCTGGTGAAAGCCAATTCGGAAGGTCAACCCGGGCCGCAAGACTACGGACGCAGCCATGCAGACGGAGCCAATATGCTGGCCGACGCATTAAAACCGCATAAAGGAATCGTCATGTGGCGCGCATTTGTTTACAATCCGGATGATAACGACCGGGCTAAACAGGCTTATAACGAATTTATACCTTTGGACGGAAAATTCCGGGACAACGTGATTATTCAGGTAAAAAACGGCCCCATTGATTTTCAACCGCGAGAACCTTTCAGTCCGCTGTTTGGAGCCATGCAGAAAACACCGGTAATGCCCGAATTGCAAATCACACAAGAATACTTGGGATTCTCCAATCATTTGGTTTATTTGGGAACTCAATGGAAAGAATTTTTCGAAAGCGATACCTATTCCAAAGGAGCCGGATCTACAGTTGCAAAAGTAACAGACGGTTCGGTTTATAAACAAAAACTGTCTGCTATTGCGGGCGTAGCCAATATCGGCGAAGACACCAATTGGTGCGGACATCATTTTGCACAAGCCAACCTGTATGCTTTCGGTCGGTTGGCATGGAATCACGAGTTGTCGGACGAAGAAATTGCAGACGAATGGATAAAACAAACCTTTACGGATCATAACGGATTTGTCGAACCGGTAAAGGAAATGATGCTCGAGTCGTGGGAAACGGCCGTAAATTATATGATGCCCTTGGGATTACATCACATCTTTGCCTGGGGGCACCATTACGGTCCCGAGCCTTGGACCGATATTCCGGACGCCCGTCCGGATTGGTTGCCTTCTTATTATCACCAAGCAGACAACAACGGAATCGGGTTCAATCGTACCGAAACGGGAAGTAATGCCGTTTCTCAATACTTTTCTCCTTTAAAAGAAGAATTCAACGGATTAGAAACATGCCCGGAAAAACTATTGCTCTGGTTTCACCACGTTTCTTGGGATTATAAGATAAAAAACGGAAAGATTATTTGGGACGAATTATGTTATAAGTATGACGAAGGTGTTCAGCAAGTACGTACCTTCCAAAAGACGTGGGACCGAACAGAACCTTATATCGACAAGGAGCGATTCAAGGATGTTCAATCCCGGCTGAAAATCCAAGCACGCGATGCTGTTTGGTGGAAAGACGCCTGCCTGCTCTACTTCCAAACATTTTCAAAACGACCGATCCCGTATGATATCGAACGGCCGGTCCACGAATTGGAAGATCTGATGAAGATTAAGCTGGATATGAAACATCATAATTAATAATTTTTATCTTTGCTTTTAACCCATTCATCTCCATCATGAAAAGACAAACTATCGTTATATTATTTCTGTTGGCAGTGGCAGCTGCCGGTTCGGCTCAAAAAGAAGTACGGTTGAAAGAAAATTTCGATTTCGATTGGAAGTTTTCGTTAAGCGACGACAAAAACCATGCAAACAACACATTCTCCGACTCGGATTGGGAAAAGGTTCAATTACCTCATGATTGGAGCATCAAACTCCGGTTCGATCCTTCGGTGACCGGTTCGGCCGGGAATCTTCCGGGAGGAATAGGATGGTATCGCAAAAGGTTTACACTCCCGAAAGAATATGACGGAAAAATTATTTCCATCCTTTTTGACGGAATATTTCATCAAAGTGATGTGTATATCAACGGACATCATTTGGGCTTCCGTCCTTACGGATTTTGCAGTATCGAATACGATCTTACTCCTTACCTGAACCGGGATGAAGAAAACGTAATAGCCGTCCGTGCAGATCATACGGGAGAAAGGGCGCGTTGGTATACCGGCTCCGGAATCTACCGTCATGTATGGCTACAGGTAGTAAATCCTATTCATATAGAGACTTACGGCACCTATATTACGACTCCCGAAGTTAAAGAAGAACAAGCGAAAATCAAGATGATTACTACCGTAGTAAATGATGGAGAAAAAGAAGAAACGCTTACGGTTTTTCAACATATACTGAATGCGGAAGGAAAAGAGGCAGGCAAAAGTACCGGCGAAAAAATAAATATCCCGGCCAACACTTCAATAGACATAACCCAAGCATTTTTCTTGAAGAATCCCTCTTTATGGTCTATTGAAGATCCGACTCTATACACGATGAAAACGGTAGTGAAATCCGGGAATACCACCCGGGATATCTATACCACACCTTTTGGAATACGCACCATCCGATTTGATAAAGATCAAGGATTCTTTTTGAACGAAAAACCTGTTAAGCTGAAAGGAATGTGTTTGCACCAAGATGCGGGAAGTTTAGGAACTGCCGTTCCCGACCGTGCCGATGAGCGTCGATTGGAAATTCTGAAAGAATATGGTTGCAATGCCATACGCTGTGCCCATAATCAACCGACACCCGAATTCCTGGATATGTGTGATCGTATGGGCTTTGTAGTGATCGACGAAGCATTTGACAAATGGAAATCCGGGTATTATGCCAAGTATTTCGATGAATGGTGGCAAAAAGACTTGGAGAATATGATTCTCCGGGACCGTAATCATCCTTCCATTATTCTGTGGAGTATAGGTAATGAAGTGCAAGAAGCCTGGGGAGACCCGGAAGAAGGGGTAGCTCGCGCAAAGATGTTGCAAGATTTCGTTCACCAAATGGAACCGACCCGCCCGGTAACCATGGCAGTACAAAACGGGCACCGGGAAGAGATTGCCGGCGTTACCGATGTTATAGGATATAATTATTTGGAAGCACGTATCTTAAGTGATCGCAAAAAGTTTCCGGAACGAATATTTCTCGTATCGGAAGAATTACCTTATTTCAGCGGAGAAGAAGGGAATATACGAAGTTATACTCCCTACAATCCTTGGAATACGGTAGCCCGGCATGATTTCATTGCCGGAGGGTTTATCTGGTCGGGAGTGGATTATTTAGGGGAAGCTGTCCTGCCAAGCAGGGGATGGCCCAATGGTTTATTTGATATTTGCATGAACGAAAAACCACGGGCAGCTTATCATCGCGCCATGTGGAATCCGGAACCTTCGGTCGGCATTGCGGTAACAGATGCTTCCTTGGATATTGATCATGGACGTGATCTGTGGCAATGGCCCAAAATGGCTTCGCACTGGAACTTCCCCGACAGATACATCGGTCAAATGATGGAAATACGTACCTCTACGAATTGTGAAACGGTAGAATTATTTTTCAATGATAAGTCGATGGGCATACAAAAAACCGGCGATTTCACCAATAATACCATCTTATGGAACTTACCTTTCAGACCGGGAAAGTTGGAAGCAAGAGGATATAACAACGGTCAACACGTTGCTACTTACACCTTGGTCACTACAAAAACTTCTTCTAAGATTGTTTTAAGTGCAGATAAAAATATCATTCAAGCTGACGGACAAGATTTATCTCATATCTCGATCCGGTTGGAGGACGAAGACGGAAACCGGGTTCAAACCGATGACAGGACACTGACCGTGACATTGGAAGGAGAAGGTAAATTGTTGGGAATTGACAGCGGAGACTTGCGCCGTGACATTTCTTTTTCGGGAAATACATTGAAAACCTATTTCGGAAACGCGTTGGCGATTGTACAGTCTACCCGCAAGCCGGGAAAAATGTACTTGAAGGTCAAAGCTGAAGGAATGGACAAAACTTATACCATAGAAATAGAAAGCAAATAACGATTTTTAATCGCCCCCTGCCTGCCGGTTATCCCTCTCTTTTTGAGAAAGAAGCTCTTCAAATATTTTTAGTAATTGATTGACGTGCTTCTCTTTATTAAAATATTTTTGTGCATATGGCAAACACCGGGCCGCTTTTTCCGTTATAGTTTCGGGATTCGATATAAGTTCATTCATTTTGCAAGCCAACGAATCCACATCCAAATAGTTATAATAATAGGCTACCGTATCATCCGTACAAGTGGGCAGGGATCCGAAATTGGGAATAAGAACGGGAGTCTTATTCATCAAACTTTCAATCAACACATTCGGAAGATTTTCTACTCCTCGGGTGGGTATGATCGTTATATCCGCTTTCCGGTATACTTCATTAATTTTCTCGGGAGCCACTTTTCCGCATAAAATAAGCCGGTCTTCCAAACCGCTTCGACTAATCAACGGTTGAAGGTTCTTGATCTCTTCATCCCGCATCCCTCCATATACTTCCACGCGGAACTCGGATTGATTATATTGTTCTCTTAATAATCGGCAAGCTTCAATCAAATCGTATCCGCCTTTGGCCTCATCGATATGTCCGACATATATAAATAGCAAAGGCCGATTTCGGGGATATTGTTTAAGAGGCGCTTCCTCTTCCGGGGGATTTCCAAAGGTCAACACTGTATTTACTTTCGCAGGATTAAAACCGAATTGTAAAAATCGATCCCGTGCAAAAGGATTGGTTGTTACTAACCGGTCAACTTTGGTATATAATCCCAGTTTGTTATGAAGCGAAGAAGAGAGATAACGGAAAACAGAGAAACCGAGTGATCCCTTAATACAACGGTTTTTTATTATTTCCTTCCGCGATTTCAAACAATCGTCACAGTATCTTCCGCCTTGGTAAAAAGCACTGTTCGAACAAATGATATTGTAGTCCGATGCCCGGTGAACAATCGGAATTCGATGTTTTTTCAGTTCATCGATCACCGAAGGAGAAAGGGCCACTTTATGAGGCAAAAGATAACAAATATCGGGTTTTGTATCCTTAAGCAGCTTCCGCAATTTTCGCCTGATATAAAAGGAGTAAAACTCTCGCGTCACATAAT
>DAIQOU010000245.1:0-6804 GCA_036787725.1 Bacteroidales bacterium | reverse complement strand
AATTAGTTGTTCTTATAATGACTTAAATCAATTAGCGGATGTGCAGATTAATAATTATAAGTATTCATGGAATTATGATAATAATGGTAATATTCTTTCCTTTGAATCTTTTTGGCGACATAATGAAGGAGGCAGATGGAAGTCCTGTGATGATGAGTTTAAAAAAGAAATGAATCAATATAATGAAAAAGGACAATTAATATTAAATGAAAAATATTCGGCAGATATTCAAACCGGCGGGTGGGTAAAAGATCCGGATTTTCGGATAATCTATGAATATGATGAACAAGGCAATCTGACATTATCTGAAGCTTATAGTTGGGATCAAGAGAAACAGATATGGCAAGGTATCTGGAAAGTAATTTATGGGTATGATCAACAAGGGAATGAAATGTTATATGAAAGTTACAATTGGAATCCCACTATTCAAGACTGGTCAATAGGCAGTAAACATGTTTACAATTACGATGTGCCGGGCAATAAATCAATAGATCAGTATTATGCTTGGACAGGGGGTAAATGGAGACTTTCTTCCTATACCATCTACTATCCCAATATGCAGACTTCCGATCTGCAGATCGAAACCGGTCAGCCGGTGGGGTCGGACGGAGAAGGTAATCTGGAAGTCGGCCTCGAAATACCGGATAATAATCTCTCTGTCGGGCAATTAATTATTTCTTTGCCCAACGGTATTACATTGAATATTGATAAAACAAAATTATCTCCCGAATTAGCGGAGGCATTGGACTTATTGATTACTCCGCTTCAAAATAACAGTTGGCTGATTGAACTCAAATTCAAAGAGTTAAAAAGGAGTGTTCTGTCGGGATCGTCCGGAAAAATACTGGATATTGCTTATACAGTGAATCCCGAACTTCCCAAAGGAGAATATGAAGCTGTAATCAGTAATTTGGATTTTGAATTGAATGACGGTACTCGAATAATTGAAGAATCCCGTTCGGTAACGATTGACGTGGCTCGTTACGGAACTTCAATAGAAACAGTCAATGATTCCGAAGTGAAGGTCTTTACTTCCGGTTCGACATTGATAATCGACAGTCCGTCGGCAGAGATCGTTGATATTTATTCCGTTTCCGGCGTAAAAATCCGTTCGATAAATAAACCTGTCGGGAAAGTAACAATCGGGACAGACCGTTTGAGTTCGGATTTCTTGATTGTGAGCGGCAGCAGCGGATGGAAAGTTAAAGTAAGAAATTAGATTTTATACTCAAGGATATATAAGCAAAAAGACCATCTGTGTTTAAATAAGACGGTTTTTTTGCTTATATCTTTTAAAATACTATGTTATCAACCGGAATTACCCCTTTCCTTTTTTTACATAACGCAATGTTTCATTGGGCTTAGATAAAGAAGGTGCAACCGATTCCGGTGATACCCCCCACGAGGTATTCGGCTCTTTCCCCAACACAAATTTGATGTCGGCTCCGTTTTTTATATCATCATAAGTAATGTATGTTTTGTCGTACTCATTACCGTTGAGGTACATGGCTTGGATATATACATTCTCTTTACTGTAGTTTTCGGTGGTAATCGATACTTTTTTCCCGTTGCTCATTGTCATTTCTACCGCTTCCAGTCCCGGAGAACCTATTGCATAAACATTGCTTGACGGGCAGGTCGGATAGAAACCCATACAATTGAATATATACCACGCCGACATTTGTCCGCAATCATCGTTACCGCTCAGCGCATCGGGTTTGTTCCCGTAGAATGTATCCAATACATACCGTATTTTCTCTTGTGCTTTCCATGGTTGCTTCACATAGTTGTATAAGTATATTATTTGGTGGCAAGGCTCATTTCCGTGCCAATAAGCTCCTATCCGTCCCTGTATGTCGTGGGCGCCGGGTATGTCATCCGGCAATTCCATTGTAAACATATCATCCAGACGGCGGATGAATGTTTCTTCCCCCATCTCATTTATATATCCTTGTACATCCTGGGGAACATACCAAGTATATTGATAAGTAAAACCTTCGGTGATATCTCCCCAACCATGTACCGATCCCGGTCCTGTATAGGCTACGGCATCGAAAGGGGTGCGCCAATTTCCTTCCGAATCGCGTCCCCGCATGAATTTGGTTTCCGGATCTATCAGATTCTGATAGGCCAGCGAACGGTTGAGGAAGTAGCTGTAGTCCTCTTCTTTGCCCAGTTTTTTAGCAGCCATGGCGATGGCATAATCATCATAGGCATATTCCAGTGTTTTGGATACCGATTCGCGTTCTTTATCAAAGGGAACCCAACCCGTTTCCGTATATTCGGGCAAACAATCGTAATTAGGATTCATAGCTGTTTTTTTTATGGCTTCATAGGCGCGTTCGTAATCGAATCCCTCTACCTCTTTGACAATGGCATCGGCAATTACCGATACTGCATGATAACCGATCATGCACCAAGTTTCGTTGCCATAGAAAGACCAGACAGGCAGCATGTGTTCTACACTTTGATCATAATGTGCCAACATCGAATTGATCATATCGGCATTTCGTTCCGAATGGATGAGATTCAATAAAGGATGATGCGCCCGATAAGTATCCCATAAAGAGAAAACGGTATAGTTGGTAAACTTATCGGTTTGATGTATATTCGAATCGTGTCCTCTGTATTTGCCGTCGCTATCCTGATATACGAACGGATGAATCGAGGCATGATACACTGAAGTGTAGAACGTTTCCAGTTGTTCCTTGCTTCCTTTAACCTTGAACTTGTTCAATTCCTTCGCCCAACGTTTTTCGCCTTCGGCTTTCAGGCTTGCAAAATCTTGTCCTTCCAATTCTTTTATATTGATATATGCTCCGGAAGTGCCTGTAGATGAGATGGCCACTTTTACTTCTATTTCTTCTCCTTCAGCAATATCGAAATCAAACCAACCGATTATCTTGGTACCGTAAGCCACACGATCGCTACGGAAGCGTTTGGTGTCGTATATCACCGGCTTACCGTCCTGCATAATACCCGAACGGGCAAATGGTTTGGAGAACCGGGCCACGAAATAAACATACCTTTCCGGTCCCCAACCGTTCACCAATTTAAACCCGCAAATAGTGGAATCGTTTTCGATACGCAGTTGCGACCATGCTGTTCTGAACCATTGCACATGATCCATATCGATCATAACAAAAGCGCTGTCGGTTTTCGGATAGGTAAATTTGAATATTCCGGAATGCATCCCCGAAGTCATTTCCGCCTTTACATTATAATCGAGCAGATCTACTCCGTAATAGTTGGGGGATGCCCATTCCCTGTCGTGGCTGTATCGTGATCGGTAGCCTTCATCGGGATGCTCGTGTGTGCCGGGGATATACTTTTTTGTTCCTGTCCCGGGAATGAAAAGGAAATCTCCCAAATCGGGAATACCTGTCCCGCTGAGGTGGGTCAGACTGAATCCCATAATTGTCATGTGGTCATACTTATATCCTGAAGCCGCATCGTAATAATCGCGGTCGGTATCGGGGCTGAGCTGAATCCCGCCGAAAGGAATTTGTGAACCGGGATAGACATTTCCGAAGCCCGATGTTCCCACGAACGGATTTACATAGGCGTTAAGCGCCGGGTCAATAGGCGTTTCTTCTTTTACATCTGTCTTGGAACAGGATGCCGTTAGCAGAATAGCTGCGGATAATAGGCTTACTTTTAGTAGTTTATATCTCATGGTTTATATATTATTTTTGTTAAAACGTCTCTGTTTGATTTCTTTCAATCCTATTGCCAAAAGGTTCAAAAGTAACACATTTTCCAATACCTACACTATTGGCTTCCTGTTTATATTAAGCAAAAAACAGAGGGAGTCTTCCGAGTTGGGGTGATGGCGTAAATAATGGAATCCCAAGATGAACCGGTTGAACCTGAGATGAGAAATAATTAAAATAAATGCGTTTTCTTCTTTATCTTGGTAAACCGAATATTTATGTAAAAATATTACCTTTGTCAAATGAACGAAAAAAGCCTGTTAATGATCAATATAAAAGGCGAATTGGTTGATCTTTCTTCTCCTTTGGTGATGGGAATAATGAACATTACTCCCGATTCGTTTTATACCGGCAGTCGTAAACAAACCGAAAAGGAAATTATAGACCGGACTTGTCAATTGAAAGAAGAAGGAGCCGATATTATCGATATAGGGGGCTATTCTTCTCGTCCGGATGCCGTTTTTGTTTCGGAAGAAGAAGAAATGAAACGATTGGATTTTGCTTTGCCGATCGTATTCCGAGAATATCCGGATGCCGTTGTATCTGTAGATACGTTTCGCTCCGAAATTGCCAAGCGATGTGTTGAAGTGTATGGAGCAGCCATTATCAACGATATTTCCGCCGGCGAATTGGATCCCGGAATGCCGGATACGGTAGCGGCTTTACAGGTTCCGTACATTATCATGCATATGCGCGGAACTCCTCAAACCATGATGCAATATACGGAGTATGACAGCCTTATTTCGGATATTTTTATGTATTTTTCACGTAAGGTGGAAGAACTGAGATTAAAAGGGGTGAATGATATTATTTTGGATCCCGGATTCGGATTTAGTAAGACCACCGATCAAAATTATCAATTGATGAACCGGTTGGAGGAATTCCGGATTTTTGATTTGCCTGTTTTAGTCGGTATTTCAAGAAAAACAATGATTCGGCAGGTATTGGATTGTACTTCCGAAGAAAGTCTTACCGGAACTGTTGTATTGAATACAATCTCCTTACTCAAAGGAGCCTCTATCATTCGTGTACATGATGTAAAACAGGCGGTGCAAACCGTTCAACTGATAAATAAAGTAAATCGCAGCTAGTTCATGAACAACCTCTTTCACTTGGGAATAAAAGATGCAATAGATATTTTCTGTGTTGCTTTCTTCCTCTATAAAACTTACCGGATCATGAAACGATCCGGATCGATTGCTATCTTTACGGGAATACTGTCTTTTATTGCTGTCTGGATTTTGGTTCGCGCCCTTGAAATGCGATTGCTGGGTTCTATTCTGGACCAATTTGTGAGTGTGGGGTTTGTCATCTTGGTGGTTTTGTTTCAGGAGGAAATCAGGCATTTTCTCCAAGTAATCGGCTCCAACAGAGGTTGGCGGTTCCTGGCTAAATTGTTTACACCTAAAGGAAATAAGATTTCGGACGATTTATCTTATATTATGCCCATTGTATTGGCCTGCATGAATCTGTCTAAAACAAAAACGGGAGCATTGATTGTCCTGAAACAGGAAACTAATCTGGATCTTTATATTCAGACCGGAGAAATCATTAATGCCGATTTAAGTACCCGGTTGATCGAAAATATCTTCTTTAAAAACAGTCCGATGCACGATGGGGCTGTAATCATTTCCGGGAAAAAGATCAAAGCGGCAGCCTGTATCCTTCCCGTATCCCAACGCCATGATATTCCGAAAGAACTGGGCCTGCGCCATCGTTCTGCTTTGGGAATGTCGCAAGAAACGGATGCAAAAGTAATTGTCGTTTCTGAAGAAACCGGAGGTATCTCTGTTGCTCATGAAGGAAAGCTTCATGTACGGATTTCGGGAGAAGAACTCCAAAAACTCCTGGCTTCGTGACCTGAACTCATCTCAATATAAATAAAATGATAGGTATGAATAAGTTTATAAGCTTGTTGTTTTTTTTGGCAAGCTTTCTTGCCGTCTGTCAAGCTCAGACCGGTGAGGTAATTACGGGGGCCGCTTTAACCGAAGAATACTTTCCGATGTTGAAGAATAAACGGGTGGCTGTAATGTCGAATCATACCGGAATGGTGGGTGAAGAACACCTCGTTGACCTGCTGGTGAGAGAAGGAATCCGGGTTACTGCTATTTTTTCTCCCGAACACGGATTTAGGGGAAATGCCGATGCCGGAGAACATGTCTCCCATTCCGTCGATAAGAAAACGGGTATTCCGATTCGTTCGCTGTATGACGGAAAGGAGAAGAAACCGAGCCGGGCTTCCATGAATCTCTTTGATGTGCTTGTTATCGATGTTCAAGATGTAGGATTGCGTTTCTATACCTATTATATTACGATGGTCCGTTTGATGGATGTCTGTGCGGAATACAATAAAAAACTGATTGTATTAGATCGCCCCAATCCCAACGGACATTATGTAGACGGGCCTGTATTGGATATGAAACACAAATCCGGGGTGGGTTGGTTGCCTATTCCCGTTGTTCACGGAATGACATTGGGAGAGTTGGCCTGTATGGTAAATGGAGAAAAATGGTTGCCGGCTTCCCGAATTTGTGATCTGACCGTGATTCGATGTAAGAACTATACTCATCAAACCATGTATCGTCTCCCTGTTCCTCCCTCTCCCAATTTGCCCAATATGCAAGCCGTTTATTTGTATCCTTCCATTTGCCTTTTTGAAGGAACCTCGGTAAGTTTGGGGAGAGGAACCCCTTTTCCTTTTCAGGTGTATGGACATCCCGGAATGAAGGGATATTCTTTTTCATTTATTCCGAAAAGCATCCCCGGAGCAAAAAATCCTCCGTTATTGAATGAAAAATGTTATGGAGTCGATTTAAGAATGTTGCCCGAAAAAGAAATTTGGGCTAATGGACTTGATTTATCCTATGTAATCGATGCTTATAATAATTTAGGAAAGAATCCTTCTTTTTTTACGTCTTTTTTCGAAAAATTGATTGGTACGGATTATGTTCGGCAAATGATTATAGCGGGAAAATCGGCAGAGGAAATAAAGAAAATGTGGCAAGGCGATGTCGATTTGTTCAAAAAGAAACGAAAACCTTATTTATTGTATGAAGAGTAGTATTTTCAGCATACTTTTAGTATTCAG
>DAIQOU010000244.1:0-6816 GCA_036787725.1 Bacteroidales bacterium | reverse complement strand
TCAGATAGCTATCCGAATAAATAGAGGGTGAAATCACATTGTGATACACCCTCTTTTCTATTCTTATTAGTTATGGGTCAATATTGCTTTTAACCGACTCATTACGGAATTCCACTTTTCAAACCGTACAACACATCTCATTCACAGCCATTTCTTCTTTTTAAAATAAAAAAGAATGACCATAGAAGACAAACACATTAACGCAATAGACAACGGATATCCGTATTTAAAATTCAGTTCCGGCATAAAATCAAAATTCATTCCATACACGCTGGCAATTAATGTAGGAGGCATGAAAATGACCGACACCACCGTAAATATCTTAATGATCTTATTTTGTTCGACATTCACAAAACCGAGGAAAGTATCCTGTAAGTAATCCAAACGGTCAAAACTGAAACGAATATGTTCCACCAATGAATTGATATCTTTAATTAAAATAGTTAATTTAGGATGCAAGTCATTCGGGATAAGCGTACTTTTCAACATATTGGTAACCGCACGCTGCTTATCGATAATATTCTCGCGCAACATCATGGTCTTTTCCTGCAAATTTTTGATTTGCATAAGAATATCCTCATCCGCCTCCTGAATACTATTACTTAAATGGGTAATTTCTTTCGTAATATTTTCAATCATGTCGGCGTCAAACTCTATTCGAGTTTCCAACAAAGCAATAAATACATGGTGACCTGTGGGGTAATTACGCGGATTAGCGAATATCTTCGTAGTAGTCTCATTAAATGAACTCAGATCTTCACTCCGAACAGTAATCAAAATATTATTCTTCAAAATAAAAGACACAGGGTCACGATCATAGTTGTTTAATAAGAAATTAGAGTTTACAACTAAGGTATCTCCTGTTTCAATATAACGAGAAGAAGTTTCAATTTCAATCATTTCTTCTTCCTCCTGAATATAAATCTTCAGATAATCTTCCAATTGGGATTCAATTTCCTCATCTGCATCATTCAAATCAATCCATAAAAACTGATCCGTAGGAGTCTTTTTTAGAAATTCAATGCTGCGACTAAGCCTAATCGCCCCATCTTTATGGTAAAAGAGCCTAATTTCCGACATAAATTCACGGCTTAATGTTAATAAATCGGTTGCTACAAACAGAATGACAAAAGTAGTCAGAAAAAGGGAAAAACTTCACTCTTCCATAAAAAATATTGAGTATTAACTGCAATCTTATACTACTTGCCCGGTTAACGGATTATACAATTCCCCCCCTAACCAATCAAACTATGTTTTCGGGGTCAAGCTAAAGAGGAAGGAAACAGGAGTCGTAGACTGTGAAACCGACTAGTCTGCAGCAGAGGAAAAGCATTCGGAATCAGATTAAATTAATTTTTCCTTTAAGAACTTTCCGGTATAAGATGCTTGACAGGCTGTAATTTCCTCCGGGGTACCGGTACAAACAACATATCCCCCTTTTTCGCCTCCTTCGGGTCCCAAATCAATAATATAATCCGCACACTTGATCACATCCATATTATGTTCGATAATAATAACAGTATGCCCTCTCTCGATCAAGGCATCAAATGCTTTTAATAATGTTTTGATATCATGAAAATGCAATCCGGTAGTCGGTTCGTCAAATATAAAAATAGTAGGTTGAGCCTTTTCTTCACTTAAATGAAATGCCAGCTTTACCCGTTGATTCTCTCCTCCGGATAAGGAAGAAGAGCTTTGTCCAAGTTTTATATAGCCCAATCCCACCTCTTGCAAACATTTCAGTTTTCGAGTGATTTTCTTTTCCGTGCTTCCGGGTTGTTGTTCAAAGAAGGCAATCGCCTCTTCAATCGTCATTTCCAACAGTTCATAAATATTTTTCCCGTTATATTCCACTTCCAACACTTCTTGTTTAAACCGTTTTCCATGACAAGACTCGCATTCCAACACCACATCGGCCATAAATTGCATCTCTACGGTAATGGTTCCGTCACCCTTACATTCCTCGCAACGACCGCCTTCCGCATTAAACGAAAAATAAGCCGGCGTAAATTTCATTTGTTTGGATAAGGGTTGAGCTGCATACAATTTCCGGATTTCGTCATATGCTTTAATATAAGTTACCGGATTGGAACGGGAGGAACGTCCAATCGGATTTTGATCTACAAATTCCACTCCCTGAACCAATTGAAAGTCTCCTTCAATAGCAGCAGATTGAATAATTTGTGTATTCCGGTTTTCATAATAACGATGCAGGGATTGATAAAAGATATCCCGAACCAACGAAGACTTTCCGGATCCGCTGACGCCCGTTACCACGGTCATTACATTGAGCGGAAATTTCACATCAATCGATTTCAAGTTATTTTGAATAGCCCTCTTCACTTCAATGAAGTTGTTCCATTTTCGTCTCACGGCGGGCACTTCAATCTTTTCTTCTCCTGTTAAATAACGAACGGTATAACCGGTTGCATTTTTAGTCAATCGGGCCACATCCCCTTGATAAATAACTTCTCCTCCAAATTGTCCGGCTTGAGGGCCTATATCAATAATATAATCGGCAGCACGAATAATGTCCTCATCATGCTCTACTACCACTACCGTATTTCCCAGTTCTTTTAATTGTTGCAACACTTTTATTAACAAGCCGGTATCTCGCGAATGCAATCCGATACTGGGCTCATCCAAAATGTAAAGAGAACCGACCAGGCTGCTTCCCAATGAGGTAACCAAATTGATTCGCTGACTTTCTCCTCCCGACAAGGTAGAAGATAAACGATTCAGAGTAAGGTAACCCAACCCTACATCCAACAAAAATTGAATACGGGAATTTATTTCAATCAGTAATCGTTTGGACAAGGTCGCTTCGGTATCATCCGGTTCGAACTCATCAAAAAATAACTTTAAGTCGGTTATGGGCATTAATACCAGTTCCATAATAGATCTGCCGTTCACTTTCACATAAGCGGCCTCCGGTTTTAACCGACTTCCTTTACATACCGGACAGATGGTCTTTCCACGGTATCGTGCCAACATCACCCGATATTGTATTTTATAAGTATTTTCCTCTACGAACTTAAAAAAATCGTCAATTCCGTGTAAACCGGGACGTCCTCTCCATAGAATATCTTTTTCTATGTCGCTGAGTTCATAATAAGGTTTATGAATAGGGAAATTATAATCGTGTGCTTTTTCAATAAACCACTGTTTATATTCTCCCATCTTTTCACCCTTCCAACAGGCTACTGCATTGTCATAGACGGATAACGTTTTATTGGGAATAACCAAATCTTCATCAATCCCGATCACTTTCCCGAAGCCTTCGCACGCAGGGCAAGCTCCGGCCGGACTGTTAAAGTTAAACATCAGTTCGGACGGTTCTTCAAAACGAATACCATCTGCTTCAAATTTCCGGGAAAATTCCTTTGTAATCACCCCTTCATTGGCATATATTTTAACCAAACAATAACCGGCTCCTTCAAAAAAAGCGGTTTCTACAGAATCCGTTAACCTGGATATATTTAACTTATCTTTAGTGGCAGTAAACCGGTCGATTACCAAAAAGAAATGTTCCCGGTTCAGCAATTCCGAATCCTCGATTACCTCTTCAATTCGAAAAATCCGGTCGTCTGTTTCAATTCGGGTAAACCCTTCTTTGGATAATACTTCCAGTTGTTCTTTACGACTTTTTTCGGGATGAAACGACACAGGAACCAATAACATGATCCGTGTATCTTCCGGATAAGTAAGGATTTCATTTATCACATCCTTAACAGTATGCTTTTTAACGAGTTCTCCGGAAACAGGAGAATAGGTTTTCCCGATACGAGCAAATAATAATCGCAAATAATCGTAGATTTCGGTAGAAGTACCGACTGTGGAACGAGAATTACGGGTATTGACTTTTTGTTCGATTGCAATGGCCGGAGGGATTCCTTTTATATAATCACATTCCGGTTTACTCATTCTGCCCAGAAATTGCCGGGCATAAGAAGACAGGCTTTCCACATAGCGCCGCTGTCCTTCCGCATATAAAGTATCAAATGCCAAAGAAGACTTTCCCGATCCGGATAAGCCGGTAATAACGACGAACTTATCTCGGGGAATTTCAACATCAATGTTCTTTAGATTATTAACTCTGGCACCCTTAATAAAAATATTTGATTCTATTGCCATTTTCAAAAATTAGTGAGGTGCAAAATTACTCAAAATAATCCTTCCCGGAAAACCTTCCCGATTCAACCTCCCATTTTAAGAGAAAAATTAATGCTTTTTCTCATTCCGGACGCAAACGAAATAAATATTAACCAAGAAAGAGCCGACTCGGACACCTACGGATTTCCGGATTGACAAGAAGATATTACAATCGAATAAAGGCTCCGGCATTGATAATTCCGCGATAGCCAAATCCGAATTCCAAAAAACCGCCTATATTTTTTCCGAATTTTAACCCTACCGGAGTTATCTGAAAGGTAAAATACGGGGTTGCATCAGAATCATTTTTGCGACTATCGTCAAAGTCTTTGTAACGCAACGTATAGAGTGTCCCTCCCAATCCTGCCAACGCATACATTTTAAATTTATCGGATACAACATAGTTATAATCCGCCTCAAAAGCAAGCGTATAATGATTTTTATAAAATTTGCCGACTTCGACTCCCGAAAGTTCTCCTTTATCATAGGAATAATCATAGGCCAATAAGCCCCCCAGTCCCAGCCGATCCGTAAACCGATATTTATATCCTGCATGCAATGAACCGAAAGAATTACCATCTTTCATTTTCACATCGTTAGGGATAGAAGATATAATTATATCCGAAAAGGTATTAATTATCTCATTCATATTCCAGATTCCCAATCCCAATTCCAACTCATGTTTTTTTTCTTGGGCCGGTGCGTTCACCCGGAATAAAACAAAAAGAAGAAGGATCCATATTGCATTTAACTTAGAATTGCCGTTTGTTCTCATAATATGAATGTTTTTCTATCTTTTATAAACGGATTCCGGAGAAAAAAGTTTTTAATCCGACAAAGGAAAGAACAGCATAATTTAAAGCAAACCCCGCCAAAGCGGGGTTATTCTATTTCTTGAAAAATAAATAAATTCGAAAATTACATATTATTCATCCCATTCACAATAGCCATTCTTATTAGCTGAAGCAGGAGTAAAAAGAGGAGCTATAATCATAACTTTATTTTTCACTACTTGTATGGATTTTATTTTATAAGGTTTTTTTTGATATGCGGACAAAATAGGGAAACAAGCAATCGTATACTTCCCCGGAGACATTCCTTGTATTTTATAACCTTTATCTGATGGTTGGTAAAGAATTCCTATCTCAGATTCGACAACTTCTCCCTTTTTGTTTGTTCCGGTCGCTGTGTACGCAGACTGTTTGACTTCTGTGTATTCCCCTTCCGGAAATATATAGAAAAAACAACTGACAGGGTTTGATTGTGTGGTATAATAACAACCCAACCAAAGTTCTGTATCTAAGCCGGAATCGTCGTCGTCACTACATCCTCCCAATATAATCGAAAGGAATCCTAATAAGAATAAAATGTTTTTCATGTTATTTATGTTGCTTATTTTAACCTCGCAAAAATAGTATTAAATACTGAAAACCGACAAATAACATCTCCTCTTTTTATGACTTATTATGCCGACATTCGATTTTCCTTTACATTCAATTTATCCCGGATTAAGCATTAGAAAACTCGAAAGGCAGCTTTAATAATTTTCCGGCGTTTAATCCGGCATAAATACATCCAGGTATCTATATTCCATAATTTCTCACGAAATTCGCATATCGGACGATTATTTCGAGGTTACGGTTTTTTCGGGTTATCCGACCGGTATTTTCATTTTGCTGCAAAATGCGTTTCCGTTTTGCTGCAATTTGCAACTTCGTTTTGCTGCAAAATACTCCCGGTGTTTTGCAGCAAAATGAATTCGTGTTTTGCAGCAATTTGAATTTGCATTTTGCAGCAAAACGAAGTTGCCGCTTACGGCGAGGCCGAAAAGTGTCTTCGAAATGCCGTTGAACAAGTTGTTCTTCCGTAGTCTTATTTCTTTGTTAACCGGCTTTTTCGCAACGCCGTATTATGACGGTTTACCTCTCACGAAGCAATCGCATCCGGTTCGTAACCGGCCGGGAAATATGCGACCTTGCGGGACAGTTTACCCGGACTTTCTAACGCTTAATCCGGGTTCATAAATTACCGGCAATGAGGATTTGTGTCGTGTCTCCTTGTATAGTAATGTTTAGGTTTGCATCTTTATTTTTGGGGAGCCAATTTATTTTTCCGGGCTCATTCCTGTGATGAATGATGTTATGCGTTTTGCTTCCGGTGAGATTTTCTTCTTCAATGATACAATTTTCGACATTCCAATGATTTCCGTGATCCAGGTCAAGGTTGATTTTTCGAACTTCACAATCCTTGATTGTCAGCTTTTTGTAATTGGTCTTGACAGCCGGGTCGATAACACTTGCTTTGCAGGAATCGATATAGACATCTCCGTAAGAATCTATTTTTATGGTATCTGTTTCGATGTTTTTTACACTGACGGATAACTCCCTCAGTTTATTGATAACATCTATTTCGGAAATGATAAAATGGAAGTTTACTCCCGAAACAGAATAGTGTTTATATTCGTTGGAATTGTATTTTTCATACAATTCCGGAATATTCAGTTTGACCGTCAATGTATCTTCCGATGTTTCCACAGATATAAAATCTTTTAATGATTCCGGGATAAAAAGTCTTTCCGGGTTGTTTTTTTCCGGAATGGAATCAATATACAGGGTACAATTATTCCCTACAAAAAGGTTGTATTTTTCTGAATTATTAGGTATT
>DAIQOU010000243.1:0-6822 GCA_036787725.1 Bacteroidales bacterium | reverse complement strand
CTGAAAAAAGAGAGTTTGCAATTGCCGGATGAAACTCCTAAAAAATTTGTTACCGTGACTTTTGACGGCCGGCCATTGGGATTTGTAAAAAATATCGGTACACGTGCCAACAATCTTTATCCGAATGATTGGAGGATACGAAAATCTCTTTTCTGATTGCAATACATACATCATTCACCTAAAACCTAAAACAAAAGAGGATTGCCGATTTGGCAATCCTCTTTTGTTTATTTAATTAAGGTAATAATAATTACTTACCTTCCAACTTGCTCTTTAATGCAGCCAATTCTTCAATATCTCCCAATGTCGTTTTCTCCAT
Organism: Bacteroidales bacterium; assembly: GCA_036787725.1. GTDB lineage: Bacteria > Bacteroidota > Bacteroidia > Bacteroidales > Azobacteroidaceae > DAIQOU01. Next base: position 6,503 of record DAIQOU010000243.1, on the reverse strand, counting down.
TTGAGAGATCATCGGAGCATCTTCTTTCTTGGATTTTCGAGGTTTTCTTTCTTCCGAATCTTCATTTTCTCTTCTTGCAGCCTCTGCAGCAGCTCGTTGTTCATCTTCGAAAATACGACTGTGAGAAAGAATGATTCGTTTGGAATCTTTATTAAATTCAATTACTTTGAATTGTAACTTTTCATCCAATTGAGCAGCGGAACCGTCTTCTTTTACCAAATGCTTCGGAGTTGCAAACCCTTCCACTCCATAAGGAAGAGAAATAACAGCACCTTTATCGAGCACTTCAATCACTGTTCCTTCGTGAATAGAACCTACCGTGAAAATAGTTTCGAATACATCCCAAGGATTTTCTTCCAATTGTTTGTGTCCTAAGCTTAAACGACGGTTTTCTTTGTCGATTTCCAATACTTGAACTTCAATATCGGCATCAATAGATGTAAACTCACTCGGATGTTTGATCTTTTTCGTCCAAGAAAGGTCCGAAATATGGATTAACCCTTCCACTCCTTCTTCTATTTCAACAAACACACCGAAGTTGGTGAAGTTACGTACTTTCGCTGTATGCTTACTTCCGATAGCAAAGCGAGTTTCGATATTTTCCCATGGATCCGGCTTCAATTGTTTGATACCCAATGACATTTTCCGTTCATCACGATCCAATGTAAGGATAACGGCTTCCACCTCATCACCTACTTTCATGAAATCCTGAGCACTTCTCAAATGTTGAGTCCAACTCATTTCAGACACATGGATAAGGCCTTCCACTCCCGGAGCAATTTCAATGAATGCACCGTAATCAGCCATAACTACCACTTTACCTTTTACTTTATCTCCTACTTTCAAGTTAGCATCCAAGGCATCCCACGGATGAGGAGTCAGTTGTTTCAATCCAAGAGCGATACGTTTCTTTTCATCGTCAAAGTCAAGAATAACCACATTGATTTTTTCATCCAGTTTCACGACTTCTTCCGGATGAGAAACCCGACCCCAAGAAAGGTCTGTAATATGAATTAATCCGTCCACACCTCCCAAATCGATGAATACGCCATAAGAAGTAATATTTTTCACCACTCCTTCGAGCACTTGACCCTTTTCCAATTTGGCAATAATATCTTTCTTTTGTTGTTCCAATTCGGCTTCAATAAGCGCTTTATGAGAAACAACTACATTCTTGAATTCTTGATTGATCTTCACAACCTTGAATTCCATTGTTTTGTCTACAAAGACGTCGTAATCCCGGATGGGTTTTACATCGATTTGCGAACCCGGCAAGAATGCTTCAATACCGAATACATCTACGATCATACCTCCCTTAGTACGACATTTTACATAACCCTTAATGATTTCATCATTTTCAAGAGCAGCATTTACACGTTCCCAAGAACGTGAGGCCCGAGCTTTTTTATGAGAAAGGATTAATTGTCCTTTTTTATCTTCTTGGCTTTCAATATATACCTCAACTTCATCTCCTACCTTTAACTCCGGGTTATATCTGAATTCATTCATAGATACAATACCATCGGACTTGTAGCCGATATTCACGACAACTTCTCTCTTATTCAAAGAAGTTACACGTCCCATCACGACTTCTCGATCGTTGATCTTATTTAAAGATTGATCGTATGTTTTGACCAAATCATCCCGGCTTACATCACTGTAAACCTCGCCTTTTTCATAAGCATCCCAATCAAAATCCTGATTCGGAACAGCTTGTTTTTTGGGAGTTTTTACCAACTCCTCTTTTGTGGTCGCTTCTGCAGCTTCCGGAATAGTGTTCAACTCTTCACTCATGTTTTAAAAATAAAAATTAATTAAGTTAGACTTTATGTTGTCAATAAAACGGCGGCAAAGATACTGTTTTATTTCTGATTCTCAATAGTTTTACGAAGAAAAATATACCGAATCGCTAACTCGGAATGCGTTAAATATAAAAGCGGACAAGGTTATTTTCTTTTTTTTCCTGCGTATGCATTTCTCTTTCTCCCCTCCACCCTTTTTTGTCGGTCTTCAGAGGGACTTTCTTGAGCCACTTCCACGCCAATTCTACGCCCGAGTGCAGTTTGTTTGTTCAACCCTTTGATAACTTTATTTCGATCGGATTCTTTTACTTCAAAAAAGGAAAAGTTTTTCATCAAATCGATTTTTCCGACAGCGATCTTCTTTCCGGGAATAAAATCGTTCATCAATGCAATAAGATCCTGAGGTCTTATTCCATCAGCTTTACCTAAATTAATAAATAAGCGGGAATATCCTTTTTGAGCTATCCTGCTTGTTCCGGATTCTCTCCCGGAGCGCATCCGCTGTTCATGTTGAGGAGCTTCGATATCGCCGGCAAGCTGATAATAATCAATCAACCGGTTAAATTCCAACGATATTATACGTTTAATAATATCCTCTTTATCTAACCAGTCCAATTTACGGTATATAGAAGGTAATAAATCTCCAATTTCCTCTTCGTTTACTTTTACCTTTTCAATTTGATCTACCAAATTATAAAGTTGTTTTTCGCAGATTTCTTTTCCGGAAGGAATGGTTCCTTCCTCAAATTTTTTATTGATGATCTTTTCGATCTCTCTTACTTTATGTTTTTCTCTCAAATGGATAATAGCGATGGATGTTCCGGTTTTGCCGGCTCGTCCGGTTCGTCCGCTCCGGTGAGTATATGATTCTACATCATCCGGGAGTCCGTAATTAATTACATGAGTCAGGTCCTCCACATCCAGTCCCCGTGCAGCTACGTCCGTAGCAACCAGCAACTGAAGATTTCGTATCCGGAACTTTTGCATTACATAATCCCGTTGTTGTTGCGACAAATCTCCGTGTAATGCATCTGCATTATATCCGTCTTTTATCAACAGGTCGGCGATCTCTTGTGTCTCTTTTTTGGTTCGACAAAAAATAATTCCGTAAATATTCGGATTATAATCGGCAATTCTTTTTAATACCAAATATCGGTCTTTAGCATTTACCATATAATATAAATGCTTGACATTTTTAGTTCCTTCATTCTTTTTCCCGATCACGATTTCTTTCGGCGAACGCATGTATCTCTTGGCAATGGTAGCAATACCCTTAGGCATGGTTGCAGAAAACAAAAGCATGTTACGGGTGTCCGGTATTACTTCCAATATCTCATCAATGCTTTCGGAAAAGCCCATATTAAGCATTTCATCTGCTTCATCCAAGATAACATTTTTGACCTGATCCAACCATACTGTTTTTCTATTTATAAGGTCAATCAATCGTCCCGGAGTAGCAACCACAACATGTACTCCTCTTTTCAATGCTTTGATCTGACTTTCGATACTGGAACCTCCATATACCGGCAATACCTTTAATTTGTCTATATATTTGGAATAATCATTCAGATCATCGGCGATCTGTAAACAAAGTTCCCGGGTGGGGCATAAAATTACGGCCTGAGGTTGCAGCGTTTCTATATCTATTCTCTGAAGGATGGGTAAACCGAACGCGGCCGTCTTTCCGGTTCCGGTCTGTGCCAATGCTATCACTTCGTTGTCATTGCCGAGCAAATAAGGAATCACTTCTTCTTGTACCGGCATGGGAGCTTCATATCCCATTTCACTGATTGCTCTGATAATTGGTTGAGCAACACCTAATTCTTCAAATGTTTTCAAAATAATAAAAATAAATCGTATAAAACTTATGCAAAGGTAATTGATTATTTTTATACGAATTTAATATAACAGTAAATCTTTTAATTGTTCTCTTTTTTCTTTGTTTAACAACAGTCTTTTTTCAAGGTAAGTATCTACACTGCCGTAGTCTTTAACGATTCTTTTATAGACATAATCGATTACCGTCTCATTTGTCCCAAGCAGAGCTGTTAATGCTTCCTGCATTTCATAGCTCAGTTCACTCGCATTTGAGACTAAATGTTGAAAATTGATATAACGGTTGGAAAGCATAAAATCACCGGTAATCTGATCTTTATTTACATCTAACGAAAGCAAAATTAATAAAGTCGCCAACCCTACCTGATCTTTTCCCAACGAGGAGTGGATTACTACCGGATAATTCTTTTCATCTAAAAGGATATCAAAAAATGCATTGAGATTCTCTACATTGTTTTTTAACAAATTGATATAGAGATCCTGTTGCATGATAAGAACATCTCCACGCATCATTTCTCCCCGGATTATCTTCTCTTTAAAATTATCCATCAATGAACCTTCAATGGGAAGATCCACTACTTGTTTAGCTTTATATCTACAAGGTGATTTCTTTATATCCTGCTCATTCCGGAAATCAACAACCGTATTGATATTTAATGAATTAAGTATATCTATATCCTTTTCGGACAGGCCTGCCAATGTTCCCGACCGATAAATCTTCCCCCATTTTATCTGTCTGCCTTCTTTATTATAATATCCGCCAATATCCCTGAAATTATAGATATTCTGAGTTTTAATATGCCTTTCTGCAACAAAAATAGAATGTTTCTTATTGAATACCAACTCAAAACACCTGCGTTGAGAAGATTCATCACCAAAAATAGTTGTTATTCCGTTTTTTACCGGCTGTTCAGTTACAAAAATCTTGGATCGGCCATCGTTTTTATCCATCTCATATATCTTGACCGTCCCATCCACCTGAGGAAAAGTTTCCCATTTTAAAATATAGTCTCCCACATCATTAGTCTCACATATTGCTCTAATATCAGGCTTTTCAGTAACACAGGCAGTAAAAAAAATGATTTGAGAAAATAAACAGACTAACTTATTCAACATCCGCACGACCTCCTTTCATTGTTTGTCTCATTACAAAGATAAGAAGAAATGTAAATTAAAATTCTGTATTAAAGATATTTAACGAAGACAGGATAAATTTAAGGAAGCTGTTTTACGACATTCTAAATATCATAAAACAGCTTTATGAATGATTACTCCGAAATACGAACCGGAATTTCTCGTTTGAAACTTTGACTTAACGAAATGAGTGTTTCCGTTGAAATTACTCCCGGAATTTCCTGAATATATCCGTTTAATAATTCCATCAAATGTTCATTATCTCTTGCGAATAGTTTGATTAACATGGTATAGGGACCGGTAGTAAAATGACATTCCACTATCTCCGGAATTTTCTTAAATTCGGGAGCGACATCTTTATACATGGATCCTCTTTCCAGTTTAACTCCAATATAGGTACAGGTATTATAACCCAACACTTTAGGGTTGATATGATAACCGGATCCTACAATTACTTTTAATTCGATCATTTTTTGCACGCGTTGATGAATGGCTGCGCGGGAAACACCGCATACTTCTGCCACATCTTTAAATGGGATTCGTGCATTTTGAGAAATAATCTCTAAAATTTTTCGATCAAGTTTATCAATCTTTTCCATTACACTCCTTTATTATTTCCCTTCTTCTTCCGGAACAATTTCAAGCAATTCCACTTCAAATATCAGAGCAGAATTACCGGGGATACTGTAATTTCCTTGTTCTCCGTAAGCCAACTCGGAAGGAATCCAGAACATGTATTTGGATCCGACCGGCATTAATTGTAATCCTTCGGTCCAGCCCGGGATTACTCCACCGACACCAAACTCAGCCGGTTGACCTCTGTCATAAGAACTGTCGAATTGAGTTCCGTCAATTAAGGTACCTTTATAATGAACTTTCACTTTATTGGCAGCTGTCGGTTTTTCACCGGCACCTTCTGTCAACACTTGATACTGAAGTCCGCTGGCAGTGGTTTGAACACCGTCTTTTGACTTATTTTCGGCAAGAAATGCTTCTCCTTCTTCTTTATTTTTTTGTGCCTCTTTTGCCTGTAAATTATTGAAGTAAGTTTGTATATACATCTGAGCTTCTTCTTGAGACATCTTAAATGCGGACGTGTCATTCTTCAGAGCCTGAACAAAACCGGCAATAAGATCATCCATATTACAAGTATCACCCGGTAAAGTAGACAAATTTTGTCTGAATCCGGCGCCATTAGCGATTCCAATAGCATAACTCATACTGTCCAGATCGGTCTTTAAAGACGCCTGAGGGGTTTGTTGGGAACAAGAACTGAACATCACGCAAGCTCCGACTACTGCAGATGCCGCATAAACAAATACTTTTTTCATTATTTCAAAAATTTAGTTTTAATTATATTATTTCCAATAATTCTACTTCGAAGATGAGAGTACTGTTAGGTTCGATTAATTCACCCGGCTGATTTTCGCCATAGGCCAATTCGGAAGGAATGAATAATTCCCATTTGGAACCTACAGGCATAAGTTGAAGTGCCTCCGTCCAACCGGGAATTACCTGCATAAGACCAAAAGTAGTCGGTTGTCCTCTTTTTATCGAACTGTCAAAAATGCGTCCATCTATTAAACGGCCTTCATAATGACATTTTACCTGATCCGTTTCTTTCGGTTTAGGTCCGGTACCCTCTTTCAGAATTCGATATTGAAGCCCGTCCGGCAATTCTACCACTCCTTCTTTCCCCCTGTTTGCAGCTAAAAATTCAGCCCCGGCTTT
>DAIQOU010000242.1:0-6833 GCA_036787725.1 Bacteroidales bacterium | reverse complement strand
AGAACCGGGCCGGACTTATCGGTTTTACTTCACCATTGCCGAAAAAAAGAATAAAATAACGGAGCAACAACTGCTCTTGCAATATATCGCTTCTCTTGAAACTATTCTTCATCGTTATCCCGAACAATGGTTTAATTACTACAACTTTTGGAAAGAATAATAATATGAATTTATTCCCTTCGCTCAGAAAAAGATATACAAAAGACAGACTGTCAGCAATTGAAGCGCAACGTGCTGCTCAGGAAATAGCTTTCGGTCCCGTTGTTTTTCAGGTTTCCCGCCTGATGATTAAATGGGGCATTTTTGAATTGTTGTCGGAACATAAAGACGGGTTGAATGCGGAAGCCATTGCTTCCAAGAAAAAATTATCGCTTTATGCTGTCCATGTATTGCTCGAATCTTCATTAAGCATCGGTTCCGTTTTGTTACAGAACGATCGGTTTGTTTTATCGAAGATCGGATGGTTTCTGTTGAATGATGAAATGGTTCGAATAAACATGAATTTTAACCATGATGTCAATTATAAAGGAATGTTTCGATTGGAAGAATCATTGTTAAACGGAAAACCGGAAGGATTGAACGTTTTCGGGGAATGGAACACGATTTACGAAGGATTGTCACAATTGCCTTCCGAGGTACAGCAAAGTTGGTTTGCATTCGACCATTATTATTCCGATCATTCATTTGACAAGGCATTGGAGATTGTTTTCAAAAACAATCCCGTCAGTATTCTCGATGTAGGAGGAAATACGGGACGTTGGGCGTTAAAATGTGTCGAATACAATAAAAAAGCGGAAGTCACGGTAATGGATCTTCCCGGACAACTCGAAACGATGCAAAAACAAATTGCAGGTCGGGCAGAAGCAGATCGGATTCATATTTTTTCGGGGAATGTATTGGATGAAAAAACTGTTTTTCCCGGTGGTTTTGATGTGGTTTGGATGAGTCAATTCCTGGATTGTTTTTCCGAAGGGGAGATTATTTCCATTTTATCTCGAATTTTCGAAGCTGTGGGTTCGAATTCCGTACTTTATGTGATGGAAACATTTTGGGATCGTCAAAAGTACGAAACCGCAGCTTATTGTCTTACGCAGATCAGTCCGTATTTTACAGCTTTGGCAAACGGAAACAGTAAGATGTATCATTCCGACCGAATGATAAATTGTATAAAAACAGCCGGATTTGTTATAACCGAGATTTATGATGATCTGGGATTGGGTCACAGTTTATTGGAATGCAGAATATCATGAGTGAGAAGATTTTAATACAAGGAGAAGATTTATTGACTCTGATCCCTCAACGACCGCCGATGGTTATGATCGATGTCTTTTACGGGTTTAAAGAAGATCGGTCCTATACCGGATTACGAATTAACCGGGATAATTTATTTTTTGACCGGGATCATTTATCCGAAGCGGGATTGATCGAACATATGGCACAGTCGGCAGCGGCACGTGCCGGTTATGAATTTCAAATACAACAAAAAGAAGTACCTTTGGGCTTTATTGCATCGGTTGATAAATTAAAAATTTCCGGTTTGCCTTTGGAAGGAGATGAGTTATATACAGAAATAAAACAAACCGGACAAGTCGGAGATGTCACCCTTATTTGGGCGCAAACCAAAGGACGGGCCGGTGTAATGGCTGAATGCGGAATGAAAATTTTTCTGAAAAAAGAATGAAACGAAGAAAACATATTCCCGGAGAAGCGGCTCTTATCGACAGAATAAAAATAAAGGTTCGTTTTAGTGAGGTAGATTCCATGCAGGTAGTATGGCATGGTGAATATATCCGGTATTTTGAAGATGGACGGGAAGCTTTCGGAAAACGCTACGGTATCAGTTATTGTGATATTTATAATAACGGATATACCGCTCCGATCGTAGATCTTACGTGCCAATATAAAAGTTCGCTGGCAATGGGGGATGAGGCTGTTATAGAAACTCGTTATATTCCGTCCGATGCGGCGAAAATACTTTTTGAATATACTGTGTTTCGAAGCGATGGAATAACGGTCGCTGCAACGGGAACTACGATGCAAGTATTTTTGAATGCCAAGAAAGAACTGGAACTTGTAACTCCCGATTTTTATCTCAATTGGAAAAAGAAATGGCAAATCGGTTAAATACATATATCCTCGCTGACAATATTGTCAGTTCGCTGGGCTTTACTACCCGGGAAAATCTGAAAGCATTGGAATCCGGGAGATCCGGAATTAAGTTTTACGATGATTGTAAGGTTGCCGGCTCTTTTATTCCGACGGCAAAAATCGATTCCGATCGATTGTTGTCGATGGTGAAACAAAATGAATTATCGAATTACAATAAAGCCGAACAATTATTGATATTGTCCATTAAGGAATTGCAGAATCAACATGCGGTGGATTTTCATTCCGAGGATATTCTTTTGATTATTTCAACTACAAAAGGAAATGTTGATTTGTTAACCGGAACCGGGATGATTCCCGAAGCTTCCTATCTTTGGCATACAGGAAAGGAAGTGGCTAAGTATTTCGGATTTGATGACCGGGTACGTGTAATATCCAATGCCTGTATTTCCGGTGTCGCTGCTTTGATTGTTGCCCAACGCTATATCAATACAGGTATTTATCGTCATGTCGTGGTGGCCGGAGTCGATATCTTGTCTCATTTTGTTGTTGCCGGCTTCCGGTCATTTCGATCATTAAGCAGGCAAATATGTTGTCCATTCGACGAAAGGCGTGACGGATTGAGTTTGGGGGAAGCGTGCGGCAGTATGTTGTTGTCGGCCGATAAGGAGGAAGGAGCCGTTGTGGTAAGAGGAGGTGCCATAACTAATGATGCAAATCATATATCCGGGCCTTCTCGTGACGGAAGCGGTTTATTTTCGGCCATGACTCATGCCATGCAATCGGCGGATATAAGTCCCGAAGAGGTGGGATTTGTAAATTTGCACGGAACAGCTACGCACTACAATGACGAAATGGAATCGAAAGCCATGCGATCGGCAGGATTGGATCGGCTTCCCGTGAATAGTTTGAAACCTTATTTCGGGCATACTTTAGGAGCATCGGGAATCATTGAAAGTATTGTTTGTGTCCGGCAACTGAGAAATAAAATCATATACGGAACGCCCGGATATTCAAATTGCGGAACATCGGTTCCTTTGAATGTAAGCGCGTTCTCACGCAGTCTTGAAAATGTTACATCCTGTTTGAAAACAGCTTCGGGCTTCGGAGGATGCAATGCAGCTATTGTCTTTTCAACTTCCGATGCATCGGTTCGACAACCTGTCATTCGTATTTCGATTGACAAGATAAAACGAGTGGTCATTGAGAACAGTTCGATAAGGTCGGACGAAAAACCGGTGTTTACATCCGAAACTTCTGAATTTTCTGTATTTATACGGGAAGCTTTTAAAAACCTGAATGAGAATAATCCGAAATTTTATAAGATGGATGATCTCTGCAAGTTGAGTTATATTGCGGCTGCGTATGTCTTAAGAGATCAAAAAATTATTCCCGAAGAAACCGGTATTGTTTTGTCGAATTCTTCGTCTTCTCTTGAGACAGACATAAAACATATACGTATTATGGAACGGGATGGAGACCAAGCTGCCAGTCCTTCGGTGTTTGTATACACTTTACCGAATATAACTGCCGGAGAGATTTGTATCCGGCACAACATACGCTTTGAAAATTTGATATTTATAGAAGAACATTTTGATGAAAATCGTCTTGAAGAATACATTCGACAAACTATGCAGCAAAGAGAATTCAATTTCTGTTTGTACGGCTGGTGCGAATTATTGGGAAATAATTACAAGGCAGATATACGTCTTTTGAAAAAAAATGAAATATGGAACAACTGATCGAGCAATTAAAAAAACAGCTGATTGAAGAATTGAATCTGGAAGAAATGACACCGGAGGATATTGATCCTGATGCTCCTCTTTTTGGAGAAGGACTGGGATTGGATTCTATTGATGCGTTGGAGATTATTCTTATTCTGGATAAAAATTACGGTGTTAAAATTAAAAATCCTTCCGAATCGGAAGTCAAGGAAATATTTAAATCGGTACGTTCTCTAGCCGAATACATTACGGCTCAACGGAAATGATACATCTCAAATGAACGTTTTTGTAACAGGACTCGGAATAATATCGGGTTTGGGATCGGGGAAAGAAGAAAATCTTAATAAGATTCGTTCCGGAAACCACGGAATGGGGAAAGTTACGCTTTTCTCCACTCGCCGGGAAGTTCCTGTATGTGAAGTTAAATACAGCAATGCCGAATTAAGACAATTATTAACTATTCCCGAACGGGAAATGTGGCCCCGAACGGCTTTACTGGGATTGTTTGCGGTTCGGGAAGCGTTAGCGGACGCAAATCTTCGGAAGAAATTACGAATAGGGCTCATTTCTTCCACTTCTGTGGGCGGAATGGATCGGAGCGAAAACTTTTATCCGTCTTTTATGAAGGATGGGTCGACAGGGGGGCGGTTACGGGATGTGGTTCATCATGATTGCGGAGCAATTACCGAACTTATAGCCCAAACAATGGGGATTACGGACTTTATAACCACAGTCAGCACGGCTTGTTCGTCGGCAGGAAATGCCATTATGTTGGGAGCAAGGATGATAAAAAACGGATTGTTGGATGCCGTTGTCGCAGGAGGTACAGATGCATTGTGTAAATTTACGCTTAACGGATTCAACTCCCTGATGATTCTGGACGAAAATCATTGTCGTCCGTTTGATAAATCACGTACAGGACTTAATTTAGGAGAAGGAGCCGGATATCTTGTGTTGCAAGGAGAGAACACTTTGTCCGGAAATCCTTATTGTATTTTGCCGGGTTATTCCAATGCAAATGATGCTTATCATCAGACTTCTTCATCCCCGGAAGGAGACGGCCCCTTCCTGTGTATGAAAGAAGCTGTCGAAATGGCCGGAATCCGGCCTGAAATGCTCGACTATATTAATGTCCACGGAACGGGAACTCCCAATAACGATCGTTCGGAAGGAAAAGCCATGATCCGACTTTTCGGATCAAAAGTTCCTGCTTTCAGTTCCGTAAAGCCTTTTGTAGGACATGCTTTGGGTGCTTCGGAAGGAATTGAAGCGGTATTGTCTGTCCTCTCTTTAACCCGGGGAATTATATATCCGAATTTGAATTTTGAAAGTCCGGATGAGGACATACACTTGATTCCCCAACTGTTCATTCGGGAAAATGTACAGTTGCAATACGTGTTATCCAATTCCTTCGGATTTGGAGGAAATAATTCATCTCTTTTGTTTTCTTCTCTCGACACATTATGAAAAGATGTTATATAAATGCAGCTTCCTCCATTCATTCCGAGGGTATGGTATCGGATTCGGGGATTTTGAAAGCTGTGGTTCCCGATTATACCTCCATTATTAATTCAAATGCAAGAAGGCGTATGGGTCACCTTGTCAAAATGGGGGTAGCTTGTGCCCTCGATTGTATAGAACAAGGAGGAAACAAACCGATGAATGCTATTATCACTGCTACCGGATTGGGTTGTTTGGCCGATACGGAGAAGTTTTTGAAAGCGTTGATTTCCGATCATGAAGAAGCGCCTCCCACGCCTTTCATTCAATCCTCATTTAACACGATGGGCGCACAAATCGCTTTATTAACCGGCAATCATGGTTACAACAATACCTATGTACATCGCGGTTTGAGTTTTGAAAGTGCATTAACAGATGCCGGGATGCGAATTCGAGAAGGAGATTCCCGGGTGTTGACAGGGGCTGCCGATGAAGTGACGGAAACAAGCAGGATTCTCATGGAACGATTGGGATTGTCGGAAGGAACGATACTTGGGGAAGGTGCCGGATTTTTCATTCTTTCTTCGGAGAAAAACAATCTTACTCTTGCCGAATTGTTGGGTGTTTGTACGTTTACCGGTTTGTTACCGGATGAAATCCTCCATGAGAAAATGAATAATTTCTTAAAAGGAAATAAGATTGAATTTGAGGAGATCGGATATTTTATGACAGGACGTAACGGTAATCCTAATCATGATGCCTGTTATGAAAAAGCAGAACAATTATTTCCGAGAGCCCACCTTTTTACCTTTAAGGATCAATGCGGAGAATATCCTACCGCTTCGGCTTTCGGATTGTGGAAATCATTGAAGATATTGAAAGAAGTCAGATCGAATAACGGATATTTGCTCCTTTATAATCAGTACAACCGAGTAAATCATTCTCTTATATTGCTGAAGAAATGACGGGAATTTTTATTTTCATATTGGTTGCGGGCCTAGTGTTATTCTTTTTTTATGCTTCCTACAGTATGGAATTCGGTTTTTATATAAAAGCCTTATGCAAGAATCCGGCCAAAGGAAAAAAGATTGCACTTAGTTTTGATGACGGTCCTCACCCTCAATATACTCCCGCCATACTGGATGTCTTGAAAGAATACGATGTAAAAGCTTGTTTCTTTTGTATTGGAAATAATATTAAAGGCAATGAGGAGGTGTTAAGAAGAATAAAAGAAGAAGGTCATTTGATCGGAAATCATTCATTTAGTCATTCTTTTTCATTTCCTTTGTATTCGAAGAAACGGATGATAAAGGATTTGGAAGCGTTCGAACGGATTACCGAACCGATTTTATCGGAAAAAACAAATTTGTTTCGTCCCCCTTTCGGAGTGGTAAATCCGACGATAGCCTACGTGACAAATAAAATGGGGTATCAGGTCGTCGGATGGAATCTCCGTTCGTTTGATACTTGTAAAAACAAGGAAAAAGTATGGAAAAGGATCGATCGAAAACTGTCTCCGGGTTCGGTGATTTTATTGCATGATCCGCTTCCCGAAAGCTCCGA
>DAIQOU010000760.1:0-1962 GCA_036787725.1 Bacteroidales bacterium | reverse complement strand
AATCGATTCCGGGTCGGTAATAATTCCAATTACTTTGAGTGGAATAAAAATGGAGACGGAAAATTAAGGCTAAAAGGAACACTCGTACAAAGTACTTCCGGGCAGGAATCTCCTTTAGGATGTTTCCGAGGAGAATACAATTCCTCCTATACTTATTATAACGGGGACGAAGTTACTTACTTAGGATCTTCTTACAGGTATATCCACGCACAGCCCGGTTCAGGAATACCTCCTTCCAATACAAATTATTGGACCGTAACAGCGAGTAAAGGCGAAGTGGGAAGTTACAAGAGTTTTGTATTTAAACACTCTGTCAGTCAACCGGCCGCTCCTACAGGAAACACTCCCATGCCTTCCGGATGGCAAGATGCTCCGGTGGTAATAGGAGGAGTTATATCCAATGTTCTTCATGAAGGCGCTTGGTTATTGCAAGCCGACGGAAGCAGAAAATCCGTATCCATCACCCATAACGGAATTACCAAAAACCGCATTTGTTTTACCACTTCGATAAAAAACTCTTCTATACATATAAAAATGAGGGTTTCTTCCGAAAAGGATTATGATTTTGCTCTTGTAGGATTACCGGATAATCCTCATTTGCAAAGAAATGCGAATTATACGGATCGTATATCCGGGAATATCGAAAAAAACATAACGATAAACATTCCTGACCCGGGAAGTCATTTTATTGAAATCGCTTATGCAAAGGACTCTGTTAACTCCCAAGGAAGCGATTGTTGTTTTTACGAAGTGCTTAATGAAGGAAATTGGTGGATGAGCAGCGCAACCATCACCTATATCAACGGAGAGTGGACAGCCGGGGCTTGGAGTACGCCGGTTAAAGTGACAGGAGAAGACGGATTGCCGGGAAATGACGGTAAATATTGGGATTATAAATATAAAGTATCGAATACACAACCGGATACTCCTACCGGATTACAACCCGCCGGATGGAACGATACTCCGAATACCCCCGGTCCGGATCAATTCTTGTGGATGACATTTTGCGAAAAGAATGCTTCCGGAACAGAAATTATTCAAAATTGGTGTACTCCGGTAAGAATCAGTGGAGAAAAAGGAGAAACCGGAAATTATACGGAGTACCGATATGCCAAAAACGGTAATATTTCTACCCCGCCTGCATTGATCGATACTTCTTCCAATCCACCCGGATGGGCGGTCGAAATACCCGGATGTAAACCGTTAGAATATGTTTGGATGACCAAAGCTCAAAAAAGCGCTTCGGGAGAATTATTGCCTAACGAAAAATGGAGTACCCCTATACGTACGAACGGAAAAGACGGTGCAGACGGAAAGGATGGAAAAGACGGGAAGCAGGGAGATGTCGGTCCGGCTGTAGTTTATCGTGGAAATTATGACTCTTCAACATTCTATTACGGGACTCCTACCCGAGTGGATGCAGTAAAATACAACGGAACTTATTATGTGGCAAGCGTAGATGCGGGAAGTAGATTCCAAAATAAAACCCCTAATGATCCTAAATCCAAACATTGGAATACTTTCGGTTCGGAATATGAAAGTGTTGCTACCCAATTGCTCTTGGCTGAAATGGCCAATATTGGAGACTGGGTCATCAAAGGCGGAAAGATTACCTCGCAACAAGCCTATGACGGTACACTCATTGAAGCGACAACGAACATAGGCGACAAAACTCCCAAAGCACAACTGGACGGTACCAAAGGAACTGCCACATTCGCTTCCGAAATAGATACATACAGTGAATATGGAGGAGATCCCCAAAAAGCAAAACAGATTATCAAAATAAGCAGTGAATCGGGTCAAGTAGAGGTTCGAAATCAAACGGAGGGAGACCGATCCTATATGAACTCCCAAGGCATTTATGCCAACAGGCCCGGCATCAGTGTAATGCCGGAATTCACGGGAGTTTCTTTAAAAGGAACTATCGTGGCACAAGCTTCCGGAAAAATGGATAAAGCATCT
>DAIQOU010000241.1:0-6855 GCA_036787725.1 Bacteroidales bacterium | reverse complement strand
ATTTAAAGTAGACGGCTTACAATAAAGAAAAAAACATAACCGAGTTCCGCATAGATAGAGACGAAACTATGTACAACCCCGAATGGAGCGAAAAGAAATATACAGAACGAAAACTGCAGTTCTTAATTTGACGATATTAGTTTTAGTGTTCGGAATTAGTTGGAATCCGAGAAATTACAATTATTCTCTTCCAACCCCGAGACTTCATACAAACGATAAGGCTTTACTCCTTTGCCGGTCCCTCCCCGATAATTGATCAGGCGTACACCTTCTACATCTTTCATCCAAAGGGAAGGACGAAAATCCGGCTGTATAAAATCAATCCGAATATTGTTCAGTTCAATATTCTTGACATGCCGTATGAAAAATCCCGATGCAGGAATGGTTCCAAACATCCAAGGCTCGGGATAGACCGCCTCATTTTCGGGAGGCATCAATTCTGCGTCTTCTTTTGTTCCTCCTCCTTTATAAGTAATTTGAATATTATTTAATGAAACATCCTCGATATAACACCCCGGAATTCCGCTAATAATAGAAGAATAACGAGAATCGGCATTATATACATTAACATTGCTGATATTAATACGCCTCATTTTTCCGACGGGTGTACCTTTCGGACTGCGCATCCGGGAGCCCAATCGCAAAAATAAAGGAGCATTTACAATATCGCGCATGGTGATATTATTAATGACAATATCCTCCAAAGATCCGCCATCTACCGTTTCTAATGCTAACCCTCTGCACCGCTCAAAAACACAATTGGAAATACTGATATTCTTAAAACCCCCACTCGATTCCGTTCCGAATTTAATACGCCCCGTAACATATCCTTGATCGGGGGCTTGAGGCTCATCCCGTTGGAAAGTTCCGTCAAAAACAGACCCTTTATCGTATCCGCTAACATAACAATTGGTAATGGTTACATTTTCCGTATCCCGGAAAAAACCCAATGCATAACTGCTTTTCAATACAATTGCATCATCCCAAGGAGAATTAACGGAACAATCGGATATACGTACATTCCGGCAACAATCGATATCAAAACCGTCCCGGTTAGTATCCACCAATACATTATTTAAAGTCATATTATCTACTCCGGTAGCCAGTAAAGCAAAATGCCCGCAATTAATCATCGAAACATCTTTAATGGTTACATTGCGACAAAGTTTCAATGCAACGGCTTTATTCCCCACCCCGGGCAATCGACTCTCTTCCCGGGTCAATCCTCTCCCGTCAATCAACCCGTTGCCCATAATAGTAACATTTTCCAACTCTATTCCCCAAATCAAGCTGTTCTTCCAATGACTGTGCCCAAAATCCTGATACATATTGTATTCATTTTCTTCTGCCAAATCATATCCGCAGTCCTTTCCGGGATAGGCGGCCCTCAAGATACAGCCCGCATCCAACCACAAAGATACATTGCTTTTGAGCCGGATCGAATAGCTTAAATAAGTTCCGGCCGGAAAGAAAACAGTTCCTCCGCCCTGCTCGAATGCAGCCTCAATAGCACGATTTATCGCATCGGAATCTATGTTTTTCCCATCTCCTTCTGCTCCGTAATCCCGAATATTATATACAGGAGAGGCGACAAGAGAGGTAACGTACAAAAAGAAAAAAACCAATAAGCAACTATTCTTCATTGTTTTATTTATTTATCATTATTCGGCATCAATTTAAAAGTCCTTAATTCGGATGCATTTCCATACATGGTATGATGTCGGGACAAATTCCAAAAACCATCCTTCGGCAAACCTTCATTATTGTCATAATCAATCACGGCCCAACAAAGACCGATCAATTTATTTTCATACAATTCGGATACGACCGAAAACTCCGGCCCTCGAGGAGAAGCATAATCAAAAGGCGTTATATAAAACTCCAACGTCAATTTACCGGCATCTCCTTCTCCCAATCGATAATCGTAGGCATATTGAGCATAAGGAAATTCTTTCAACCATTGCTGCGGTCCCCAATACATGCACCAATCTCTTTGTTTGGGAGGAGTATAAATATGATAATTCTGAGCCTGCCGGCCCTGAAAAAGATCCCACGCTTTTTCTTCTCCCACTTCTTCTTTGAAAGGATAGAATCCGGCTATAAACGGTCCTCCCGACCGATCACCGTCTACCACTATTTCAAAAATATCAACCATCAAGTCCTCCCGACTAAACGACCAATAATTATCGTAAGCTTCATACAGAAAATACAGCCGGTTCTCTCCTTCCACCCAACCGACTTTCACTTTTATATCCAACGTAGCCGGATCGGGAAAAGCATGTTTTCCTTCATCTTCTGTCATTTGATCCATACCGATTTCATAACAAAAAGGAACCTCGGCCCAATCATCGACATATCCGTCAATCCGAGGCGCTTTTTCTTTCGAAAAACAATAAATCTTATAAACTGTCGAATCCGAAACTCCCCATCCCGGCAAACTCCAAATCCACAACAATAAGGCAACGAAGTATTTCATTTTCCTTTGTTTCTTCCTTGAACGGTTTCTCTGAATAGTTCTTCCAACATAAAATAATTATAATCGGCCTTTGAATTCTGTTTGTAAATACAGAAATATTCGTTTTGCCCGTTCTTCAATGGCAATACTCCTGCCAATGCCGGAGCATCTGTTTTCTTTCCGGAATTAAAAAAGATATCCGGAGTTTCCTGCATATAAGCATCCGACAATCTTATTTCCGATGCAAGAGGCATAACACCATGTATGATTTTCAGATTCATACTTTCGCCATAATAAAGAGTAAAAGATGTACGCTCCACACTAAATACATTATCTTTACAATAACGGGGCTTTAATGATCCGGTTTCCCGAGAAGACAACACCTTCCCGTAAGCGCCGCCGTATGCCCAACAAAGTTGAGAAGAACCCGGTAAACCTTCCCCTTTTACTTCTATGATCATACCATCTGTATTTTTAAGGGAGTATGCTTTTACAATTAACCGACCGGAACCGATAAACGGATCGGATAATTCATATTCCAAACCCGATTCCTTGTCTCTTACTTTCCGATCTCTCAATTCACTCAACCATTTTCCTTTATCATTAATCATGATCCCGAATTTCAGGTTTCCGGCCATCTCCGGCAAATAAAAAGCAAATTCTGCATGGTCTCCGGCCGCAATCACCGAATTCTCCCTTACTCCCGGCAACCGGAATGGTAACGGACTTTCTTCTACCGAATAAATTAAAGGAAAAACAACACCACTGCTTTCCGTTACTTTGACCGGTAATTGATCCTTTGCTTTCAGTTGAATATCTTCCACTTTCCAATCCACTGCATAGGAAACAATACCCGCAGTCTCTACCTCTGCCCGGATATCTTTCAAGAAAAAATGTTTTATCAACGATTCGTTGCTTCCCACCACATTAAAAAAGCGTTTTGAATTGGTCACTCGGAATCCCGACAAATACACCTCTCGAAAATGAGGAATACCCACTTTCGGATCTACCTCTTCCAACATTTTCTTCCAATGTTCCGGGATCTCTTTCCCTTCATATTCTTTGGGTAATACGGAATAACTGTAGGCCGGATTCCAATTAACAGTGGTCTCAAAAGCAGTTCCCACCTCATCCATTTCGATATTCTTTACATAAATATGTTCGGTAGTTCCTCCCCGGTTCATGGCCGACTTCAAGCGAATGCCTACATTGGTTCCTTTCGCTTTCAGGTTTTCGGCCAATACATAACGTATTCCTCCCGACGTTTCACTCCCGCAAGTCATCAATCCTCCTCCTGCTCTCGAAATACAATTCCGAATGACTATATATTCTGTCGGACGATTTACCCGCAATCCGTCTGCATCACGGCCCGATTTCAAGCAAAAATTATCATCATTGCAATCAATATCACAATTTTCCACCAAGATCTTAGAAGAAGAATCTATATCCACTCCATCCGTACTGGGCCCGTGTCCGTCCCAATTATTTTGAATAACCACTCCGTTGACGGTGCAATAAGTAGAATATAACAATTGAATGGTCCAAAAGCCGGCCTGACGAAAAATAAGATCTTTCACGGTTACATCCGAAGAGTTGGAAACCAACAACGTCCGGGGACGCTTGCAATCATAATCCACAATCCATCGCAATCCCCGGGATTCGTAATCTCTTCGCATAGCCCAATAATTATCCCAAAAGACTTTCCCTTGAGCATGAATGATACCTTCTCCGCCAATCATTACATTTTGCTGATCCAATACATTGATCAATGCCGAAGGCCAACGCATTTCTATTCCGGCCACCCGCGTATCCATCTCCGGATAATCTTCAAGAGAAGTACTTCCCAGCAATGCAGTTCCTTTCGGAACCCGGAAATATACCCCCTTCTTCAAATAAAGAGAACCGGTAAGATAATTTCCTTTGTTAAAAGTAACAATTCCCCCTCCGTTTCGGGCACATTCATCAATGGCTTGCTGAATATACGTTGTATTCATAGTAACGCCGTCTCCGACTGCTCCATACTCAGAAACATTATACTCTCTTGTCCCTTCCGGATATATCCGTGCACCGACATCTTCCGTCCATTTCAATGAAGTTTCGACAGTTTCGGATCGCAAATTAAAAACCCCTATATTCAAAAGCAAGAACAAAAAGACAACCGTTCGTTTCATACATTCATTTTTATTTTTTATACTAAGGCCGTACGAAACCGGCTTCTTTTCATTCTTTTTAGCATAGTTTCCGGAGACGGGCCTCATCATTCTTTCAGTTGTTTTTTGAGTTTAATTTCATGATTTCGATTCCCGTATCGATTATCAAACCTAAGCCGTGCTTTTCGTTTTCTCCCACGGGACGTTTATAATAAAAAGGCAGGTCGTCCGTAATACCCGTACCCACACACACATTCTTAAAATGGCCTTCTTCGGTAATTTGTTCCTCTTTCAATACTTTCCAACCGGCCAATGCAATTCGGGAATAAGTCGGATCAATCCATTTATTATTAACAGCTTTGGCAATTCCATAAACGAACATGGCAGTAACCGAAGATTCGTCGTAAGATTCCGGCTTATCCAATAACTGGTTCCACATGCCGTTTTCATTCTGATAACGGGAAGCCCCCACAATCTGCTTTTCCAGAATAGCAATCAACTCGGAACGATCGGAATGAGTCTCCGGCAATACTTCCAGCAGTCGAACCAACGAAACCATAATCCATCCGTTGGCACGTCCCCAAAAAGCAACGCCGTTTCTTTTCCAATCAGTATAATAACAATGATAGAACAACTGTTTCTCCGGACTCCATAAATAATTGGAAATATTGATAATCTGCTTGGCTGCATCATTAAAATAGACCTCTTCCCCGGTCAACTTTCCCATTTGAGCCAAAAAAGATACACTCATATAAACATCATCTGCCCATACCGTCAATTTTCGGGGAAAAGTCCGGCACAATGTCCCGTCCGAAAGGCGGTCCTGGCCATTCAAAATATGATTTGCCGCACTGTCGATGTACGTTTTATATTCCGATTTTGCATCCAATTGATATACATCAATTACAGCAGCTCCCATCGCTCCGCAATCATCCAGTTCCTTGAAATTCCATAACTGTCCAAAAGGCCAATGCCAATGCTTCCGATCGTTTCGAAATGTTTTTCTAAAATATTCATAGTTTTCAAATCCGAACGCAACATGTTTTTTGGCATAATTAATATACTTCGGTTCATTCAAAAACCGGCCCAAATTAATCATGCTCATATCCAATACCCCATTGGAATAATGCCATTCGGTCAACGGGCTCTTAAACTTTACATCTTCTCCTTTAGGAATTTCTTTTGTATTATAATATGTTTTTCCTGTCGTCACTCCTACAAATTCCGTAACCGGCTGTTTTAATATATTATCCGCAACAGCTCTGATACAGGCTTCATCACTTTTTTGTGCGATCATCGCAACACTGCCTGCACAAAAAAGTACTGCCGTTAATAATTTTTTCTTCATACTATCTCTTCAATTATATTATTTCACACTGATTCTTATCAATTCCCATCCGGCTTAACCAAAGAAGAAAAAGGTGTCGCCGGTATATGGAATGTATCCGGATCATCCGGAGTACCCGGATCAAACGTCTTAAAATCACTCACAATATACTTCCGAATCGGCAAATTATTATCTGTAATTCCTTTAAGTATACACTTTGCGATTTGATATCCTCCATAATAATTAAAATGAGTATTATCTGCCAATGGCTCGTTCTGATCCGGAAAAGTGCCGGCCGGATAATGTACAAACGCCCGTTTTGACTTTTCAGGACCCCAAGCCTCATACAAAACCTCACTCATATTATTCAAATCAATAAGAGGTAATTTTTCTTCTTGCGCCAATTGACGAACGGCATTGGGATATTCGCCATGAGTATTTTTCACTTTCCCTTTCTCATCAAAAGAACGACGATGCATGGGAGTAACCAATATGGGAAACGCTCCCTTTTTTCGAGCTTCATCCGCCAGGTATTTTAAGTTTTTCTTATAACTTGTGTAGGGCCCTTTTCCTTCCCCTTTCTGTTTCTGATCGTTATGACCAAACTCAATAAACAAATAATCTCCCGGTTTTATTTTAGTTAACAATTTGGCAAAACGCTTGGAAGAAACAAAAGAATTGGCAGCTTCTCCGGATTCGGCATAATTGGCAATGGCCACCTCCGAAGTGAAAAATCGGGGAAATACCTGTCCCCATCCGCACCACGGTTCTCTTGCCTCATCAACAACGGTTGAATTGCCGGCTAAGAACAAAGTAATTACAGAATCTGCTTTTTCAATTTCAATCGAACGGACCGCCGGATTTTTCCCGTTAAACTCTAAAGTAAGTTTATTATCCCAAATTAATTTACCGATTTCACGAGG
>DAIQOU010000759.1:0-1967 GCA_036787725.1 Bacteroidales bacterium | reverse complement strand
ACAATTTTATAAAAGAATATAAACCGGTGGTAGTTGTAATCGGGACTCAAGGAAAACATAAAACGGAGGGGGGAATGTTGGGAAGCGTTACTGCCGATATTATAGAAATGACCGATGTCCCGGTATTGGCTGTTCCGCAGGATTCTCCATTTAAAGGAATAGAAAGCATAAAACATATTGCCTTCTTAACTAATTTTCATGAGCGCGATTTGATTTCATTCAAAGCTTTTGTAAGTATATTGGAGCCTTATAATGTTAAAGTTACATTAGTGCACATTAATGTTATCAATAGGAGAGGGGACCGATGGACGGAAGCGGATTTGTTGAGAATGAAAGAATATTTTCTCCAACAATATCCGGAATTAAATATTGATTATAAGCTAATTGATTCGTCGGATATCCGGCAATCTCTCAGCGAATTTGTTGAAAAAGAAGACGTGAACATAATTGCATTAAATACACGTCGCAGAAATATATTTGCACGTATGGTTGCCCCCAGCATGTCTCGGAAAATGCTCTTCAAATCCAATGTGGCTTTATTGGTGTTGAGAGGGAAATGAATTAGAAGAGGTATGCCTCTGCTTTTATTATCTTTTTTTCTAAAATAGAAGGGAAAGTATAATCAAAGAGGGTGTGTCAAAAGTGCGAGTATTTCCCTTTTGACATACCCTCTTTGATGTGGGAATATTGGTTTTACGTACAAATTTCCGGATTTTCTATTTTGAAATATATTTCGGATCCACGTATTCGGTTAACCATACACCATTGTCGGAGCAGTAAAAACCGATTCCTTCCCGATACATTTCTCTCGCTGAAATCGTTAATATGACCGGCCTCCCATGACGAGAACCGACTTGGAGGGCTGTTATTTTTTCTTTACTTAGATGGACATGTTGTCGATTCATCTTTTTTATCCCTTCCTTTTTAATGGACTCGTAAAACCGTTCGGCAGTCCCGTGATAAAGATACTCGGGTGGTTCAATCGGAGTTATGTCCAAATCAATAGATACCGAATGTCCTTGATTCGCTCGGATCATCGATTTGTCTTCGTTAAAAGCATATCGTTTTTTATCATTTGTCAGTACAATTTCATTCAGTTCTTCGAATGAAAAATATACTTTTTTAACGGCACATTGTCGGATTAATGCATTCACATCTGTCCAACCGTTGCCGTCCAATGTAATTCCTATTTTTTGAGGGTCGTGTCGAAGTACCAAACTCAAAAATTTTCCTATTCTTTTTTTCTTTTGTTCATTCATTATTTCTTCATGTTTGCATTAATTGATCCCTTACTTCCATTAGAGCAAAACCCAAAAGGTTAAGTCCTCTCCATTGTTTAGGATCGGTTGCACGTTCATTGTTTTTACTTAATCCGATTCCCCAAATCGTATCCAACGGGCTTGCTTCTACCAGTACACGCTGTTCGGTACTCAGCAAAAATGCCCTTAATTTCTCGTGTTGCTGGAATTTATGAAAATTCCCTTTGCATACAATTTCAAAGCGGTTGTTTTCCCAAACTTGGGGATCAAAATTCCTCACTTTCCTTCCCCGATTTTTGGCCTCCAAAGGTGTTTCGGCTTGTAATATTTTCTCTTTCATTTCTTTATCTCCAAATAATTGGGCTTTTTGAGCCATCATCCAATGTTCGGCTGTGTAGTATTCAACTCCTTCTACGTTGAATTTACTCGGCCACCATTGACTTAGACAAGATGCGGTAATTTTCCCTTGTTCATTCTCTTGATGTCCCCAAAAAAATAGATAGTCTGTTTCTTTTTCTTGGGATATTTTTTCCAATAACCAATTCAAGTGGTAGGTTGTATATTTCATTTTCTAAATATTAAAAGGTATAAATTCTTTTATAAAGTATCGGTTCAATATTTCTCTCCAGGTTTTCATGGAACATAGTGCATCGGATTCGGGTTTCATCAAGTATTCTAAAACCGATTGATTTATCCTGTGATCAGAGC
>DAIQOU010000758.1:0-1969 GCA_036787725.1 Bacteroidales bacterium | reverse complement strand
CGCAGGAGGAAATACAAAAGGCCCTTCAAAAATAGCAAAACCGCTATCCGAAATTTTCGGATTCCCCGAAATGTATACTGTATTACTTGATCCGCTTGGAGTTCCACCGGCCGTAACAGTTTTTCCCACACCTAAAATATCCATCTTCACTTCCCGGATATGTCTCATGATATTATCATTTCCTGTAAAAGGAAGCGAATCATTAACAGAAGTCCCACGTTTTATATGCAAACCGACTTGACTTACAGCGCGTTTTAACTTACTTTTGATAGTTGTATCTGCCGTAATCGTATAGGTCTTCCCGGCCAATGCATCCGTTTCGGGAAGCCATATTTCTTCTACCGGCAATACATAGTTTACACTATCGGTATTAATATTTGCCGAAAAACTCACATCACTAAATAAGGTTCCGTTTGCACTTAAGGAGGTCGGAGTCATGGAAGGATTGATTCCATCTGTTTTCATAAACAAAAATTGATAATTTCCTTTTTCCACTTCAGTAGTAACTCTACCTTGAGCGGACCATCCGGAATCAATCCTCCGTTTATATACAAATTGATTATTATCATTTTTCCCGAAGATTAAAACTGAAACTCCATTCATCTCACCGGACAACAAAACATTTTTGTTGTCCTCCGATGGCTCTCCATGAATCAGTTTATCTTCGTCTTTACTACAGGATGCCATGATTAATATAACCAACATCCAACATATAATGTTACTCTTTTTCATGTCATTTCAGTTTTTAATCAAATCGGTCAAAACCGGATATTAATTATAAAATCACTAACAAAAAGATCACAGGGTAGGACCTTCGGTTTCTCCTTCAATAACATGATAGCCATCCCATGCAGTAATAATTTCCACTTCAAAATTGATTTCTGCTGTTCCTACATTTCCTTCCAGTACATAAATCTTTACAATCGTGACTTTATTTCTTTCCAGGGGTAATTTATGATTAGCATCTACATCTACCAATATGTTTCGATTAATTCCTCCGCTGAGGTTCACTTCAATGTTTAATCCTACCGTTTTTGCATCGGTATTATTAGGAAATAAAAACGGACCGGCAATATGAGCGGCACCATATATTACATCTGTATTCACGATATTATCATAATCATTAAAGCTGCCGGTGCCTACTCTGGTATTGTTTGCAGTTCCCATTACTAAATTGGAGGCATTAAAATTACTTAATGCAACCACTGAGGAAGCAATCGGTTGAGTTGTATAATTCAATCCGAAGAAATTTACTTTATTATTCAAATTAGTGAAAGTCAAATTCAATCCTTCCAACGTTTTGCCTCCAAATACATCTTCTCCCGCAGGATAAGGCAGCTCCGTATAACTTCCGTCTCCATTCTTAATTCCTTTAATAAACATGATATCGACGCGAGACACAGCTCTCCTTAAAGTAGCGGTTACTGTTTGACTGATATCGGGATTAAGATCATAAGAAGTGATTGAATTTACATTTCCTGTTTGAAGAAATACTTCAGAAAGCCCTGTGGCTCCATTATAAGTAATATCCAAATTATCCGTCAAAAATTGATCGGCCCATGTCGGAATCGTCAACAATGCAGGTTGATTCACCAATCCGTAAGCAGGCAAAAATTTATATGTACCAATAGGCAACTGATCCTTTCCGGTTAATTTTTTCACATTCGGATCATAGGTAAATCCTGATAAATTAATCGTTTTTTGATAGATATAATTATTACTGTTACTTTCCTTTTTAAAAGCATAAATACTAAAAGCTTCCCGAGTATAAGTGGGGTTTAACGCTCTCAATGATAAAGATTTTACTTCATGTTTTATTGCACTTGCATCAATATCGAACTGCACAGTCTGTTCTCCCGACGAAATCTCGGGAGCCGGTTGATCAACATCCTCCTGACAAGCTGTAAACAAAGTACCTGCCATCAAAATAGAAAAAAACATTTCTCTCGTTTTCATTTCTCTTACTTTT
>DAIQOU010000757.1:0-1969 GCA_036787725.1 Bacteroidales bacterium | reverse complement strand
ACTCCATACCTTCCTTATATAATCCAACGACCGATTTATTTCAGTATTATTTATTACGAATTCTTCCTTTCCGACCAATACTTCAGTCTTTTTTTCTACAGTTTTTAATCGATCGATACCCAATTGTAACAAAGTATTAATTGCATCTGTAATTACGGCAACGGGTTCCTCGATTCCGGCTTGTTGTTGATAGAATATCCGTTGTGTAAGCAATGCTCGTTCGTCTTCCGACGGTTCTTGTTCCAACAACGCTTCCGTGAGACATAAATGACGACTGATATTCGATGAGATAAAAAATATCCGGAAACTATTATCCGGCCAATACATTCCGGACTCCTTATCTTGTACCGCATATTCCCTTATCGATTGAATGATTTTCCCGGCACTCTCGCGCCGACCGTTCCGACTCAATGTCACGGCTAACATGGCTCGTTCATACAGATCCAATTTCAACCAATTATCTGCTGCTGTATTCAAATAATAATCCAATATCTCTTTGTTTTTTTCTACAAGAGGAATAGAATCGTAATAACTTCGGACATAAACCGATTCCAACATTTTTTTTACATAAGCGATTTGGCTCTTCGTCGAATCTTGTTGCCATTCAACAAAACGATCAAGCATCTTTTGATCCAACCGCTTCACTGCATTCATTTCACATGCCCGGAGTTCCGATGGATGTTCTTCCCCGGTTAAGGTTGCCAATCGTCTCAGATTCCGGAGCATATATAAGGTAACGGACTCACTCGTATTCATTCCTTCATACCAGGGCCAACCGTCGGCAGTTGCTGATTTCCGGAGGTGTGCGATTGCTTTCGCCTTATTATTTCTCCTATTTTCCCGGTCGAACAAGGTTTTTAATTCTTCCCATCGTTCCGATTCCGTTTTTGCTTCTCTAACCCAAGGCGTTTCGGTCACCATGATCGACTTTGCTTCATCATCGGACAAATTCAGCAGATTATTCTTGTGCGAATCATTCGGCGACAATTGTTCATTGTAATGCAACAAGTAAAAGAAAATCGGATCTTTGTCATATAAAAAAGAAAGAACACAGTTTGCATAATAACGACCAAACCAACTTATTACATCCTCCCCGAAAGAATCGGATAAAGAAGACAAGGCTTTTATTACCGGTATTACGGGATTGTCCGAATATTCAAGAATCAATTTGTAATTATCCTTTTGATCCGACCGGCTATACAGTTTATCCATCACAAATGTTTTCTTTCCTTTACTGCGAACCGCAATCGGCAGACTCTCCGTTACAAGCACTTTAGTGGGCAAAATGGGCAATACATGTTGCTCGCCGTCACTAAAGTTTTTATTTCGGGCAACTATACGGCATCCCACCGGTTCCGGATTATCCGAAATATGTACATCCCAACGCACAGAAACCGAAGCATTTTCCCGAACAACAAACTCTTGTTCCCGGTTTTCCGTTCCCAAATCAATTACTTCTTCCGTTTCGGGATTAAAAAACTCGATGGTTATAACTCCCGATTGCAGGTCAGACGACAAGTTGGTTATTTTCGCAGACAGCACCGCTTTATCTCCCATGCGTAAAAACCGAGGTAAATGAGGAGTTACCATCAACGGTTTACTTGTAGTAACAACTCGTTGAAGGGATCCGAACCGCCCTTGAAAATCATGAGCCAATACCCGGAATCGCCAAGTGGTATTGGATTCGGGAACCGTAAAAGACACGTTGGTTTCTCCGACCCGGGTTTGAAGTTGCGGATAAAAGAAAGCCGTTTCCCGAAAGTTTTTTCTTATGGAAGGTTTAGAATCGATACTCGCTTCCGGCCGACCCCAACCGGCTTTCTCGTCCTGCATAACAATCACTTTATGATCTTGTAAATCTGCAATATCAACACCATAATGCTCATTATCGGAATAAACATTTTCATATTCCACTCCCCAACCTTTCAAAAGTTTTTTCTTTTCGGCAAGACTGTAGATATACATTTCC
>DAIQOU010000756.1:0-1971 GCA_036787725.1 Bacteroidales bacterium | reverse complement strand
TCATCTGCCATAATAATTTCTTTTACCCGGAAATTATATTTTATACTTGATTTGGCGCCCCTTTCTTGCAACAAAGAAGAACTATTCTGAACTTTTTCTCACTAAAATGAGTGAAATCGGTTTGTTGGTAGTATATTTGCGTAAGGGAATTCAGTTTTCTCTTCGAGAGATGAATCTACTACTTATCAACCGTTTATACCGAGTAGCACACAACGATTAATTTTAATGAATGAAAAGCTCAACATAATAACCCCATTTGAAGTAAACTCGGAACAACTTTTCGGAACGTTTTATAATACTTATTATAAACGATTTCTCCGGTACGCCTATTATTATGTAAATGACCGACATATAGCCGAAGATATTACACACGATGCATTGGTTTATTATTGGGAAAATCGGGAGCGATTATCCCCCGAAACCGATGTATTGGGATACATTCTTTTAACTGTCAGAAATAAGTGCCTGAACCACCTGAAACACATGCAAGTCGAAATCGATTACAGCCGGAAATATGCGGAATTGCAGGATTGGGAAATTAAAGCCCGGATCATGACACTGGAAGACGTCGATTATGCAGATATCTTTACACAAGATATTATCCGGATTGTCACCGAGTCCTTAGCTAAGTTGCCGGCTCAAACCCGTGAAATTTTCCTTCAAAATCGTTTTGAAAACAAATCCCGAAAAGATATTGCTCGTGAAATGAATGTCTCCCTTCAAAAAATCGACTACCATATCAATAAAGCTAACAATCAATTAACCAAAGACTTAAGAGATTACTTATTGCTCCTTCTGCTTATTTTCCAAAAAATGTTATAAATAAAGTTGGGATTTTTTACGGTTCGGTTGCTCTAATTATATGAGCGAAATTAACTGAATCGAAAACATGAAAGTGAACCGCAATACGTTGGTGCGTTATTTTCTGGGACAATGTTCCGAGAAGGAGAAAGAAGCCATTCATGAATGGCTGGAAGAGGATGACGCTCATAAGAAAGAATTTATCCGGGAAAGAATACATTTCGACGCCTCCCTGATGATAGAAGAAGAGGAATTACTCAGACCTGCACAGCCGGACCCTAGGAGAAAACGTTGGGCAGCTGTGAAAATCGCAGCTGCCGTTTTGATATTGATAGGAAGCAGTTTCTTTTTTCAATTTTATATATCTCGTCCCCCGGCGACAACCGTACAAAACGTCTATGTACCGTCCGGCAGTCGTACCTCTCTGACCCTACCCGATGGCACCTTGGTCTGGCTCAACTCCAACAGTACCCTCTCCTATCCCAATGCTTTTACAAATAACCGGCGGATTGTGGAACTTGATGGAGAAGGCTATTTCGAAGTGACAGCCGACAAACAGAAACCTTTTATCGTCAAAACAGACAAATACAATGTGGAAGTCTTGGGTACGACATTCAATCTCGAAGCTTATACTGCAGAACCTACTTTTAAAACCGCTTTGTTTAGCGGAAAAGTTCGTGTGTATAAAGAGATGCAAGAGGATGAATCCCTTTACCTGAATGCCGGAGAAGCAGCAGAATTGGTCAACGGCCATTTGTTGGTAACACGGGCAAACAGTAACAGTTATCGCTGGAAAGACGGATTGATTATTTTGGAAGGCCAATCTTTCCGGGAAATTATGCATCTGTTTGAAAAGTATTACGACTTGCAAATCATTATTCGAAACGAGAAAGTCACGGAACTCGGATACGAAGGAAAACTCCGTATCGCCGATGGAATAGATCATGCGCTGCGAGTACTGCAAAACGACTTCCGCTTTACTTATCATCGAGAACCGGAAACAAATATCCTTTATATTTATTAACCTCTAAAATCAAATTGCCTATGATATAAACCATGAAAAATAAAAAAAAGAATCGGCAAGTGCGCCAACACCCGCCGATTCCGAGAAAGCACATTAAAAAACATACTTAATCATTAAAGTCAATTACAAAGATATGAAAAAACTTT
>DAIQOU010000755.1:0-1976 GCA_036787725.1 Bacteroidales bacterium | reverse complement strand
GTTCCGGACAAAAAAATTACGGAAAATAAAGAAGCTGTTGCTTTTTTACAAGCAACAGCTTCTGAGTATTTATGAAATAAAAGAATTCTTCCGGTCTGTCATTCTTTATAAATCAAGACGGAAGCATAAGCGGACATTCCTTCTTCTCTTCCTACAAAGCCCAACTTCTCGGATGTCGTAGCCTTTATTGAAATATCTTCCGGGTCGGACTCCAATAATCCGGCCAAACAAGTTCTCATCTGATCAATATACGGGTTTAATTTGGGTTGTTCCGCACAAACAGTTGCATCCACATTTCCCAATCGATATCCTTTCTCTTTAATAAGTTCGAGCACTCGAGACAAGAGGACTTTACTATCTGCATTTTTATATTCCGCTGCCGTATCGGGAAAATGAAATCCGATATCCCGAAGATTGGCCGCTCCCAACAATGCATCACAAATCGCATGGATCAATACATCGGCATCGGAGTGTCCCAGCAATCCCTTATCATGATCCAAGAGAATACCTCCCAGCCATAATTGCCGGTCCGGGGCAAAACGATGTATATCAAATCCGAATCCGACTCTTATTTTTTTCATCTTCTTAACGCATTAACGACTTTAATCCGTCCATATCGAAACTCAAACTGAAGCGTAATGTTTGATCCAACGGATTGGACGGAACAGTAGAGATCAGATAAGCAGCATCTATTTGAAGAACATTCATTTTAAATCCTGCCCCCATCGAAAAGTATTGACGATTACCTTTGGTAGGATGTTCGTAAAAATAACCGCCCCGTACAAAAAATTGTTGATTATAGGAATACTCTGCTCCAAAAGACCACATAATTTCATTGAATTCTTCCTTAGCTCCTCCCGGGGCATCACCAAACGACTTAAAAATCCCGGAAATCGGAGAAATATCCTGATATTTTCTTATCTCTTCTTCCATCTCTTCATTACTTAAATCTGTCAGATTGGGATAAGTAGGAATAAGATATTTACTTATATCCATATTCACGGACAGGGTATTGTAATCATCCAACGGATATAACAAAGACCCTCCCAACCGTAAAGTGGTAGGAACAAAAGTAGAGGACAGATCATCATCATACGATATCTTCTGGGCTGCAATATTGGAAATATTAAATCCCAATCCCAACAAACATTCGCTGCTACCAAGCATGACATAATTATTATAATATCCTGCAATGTCGGCAGCAAATACACTTCCCGGTTTCATTTCGATTTCTTTTGCACCGGTACCGAGATCAGAATAAATATAACGGAAAGCCACCCCTCCCGAAAATGTTTCCGAAAGCTTACGGGAATAACTTACATCTATAGCCATCTCATAAGGCTTAGTTTGAGTAAGAGGAGTACCGGCATAATCGGTAAGATCTATTTTTCCCAACGAGAAATACCGTAAAGAAACGCCTAAGGCCTGTAAGTCGGAATCTCCCAGTTTATAGTATCCTGAAAGATAAGCTAAATCAATATCATCGACCAATTTCCGGAGCCATGGCGTATAAGATAATCCGACTCCTGCTTTACTGTATGCAAACGCATATTTTGCCGGATTCCAATATTGAGAGGCAAAATCCGGTTCTGTTGCAGCACCCAAGTCTCCCATCCCGCCCCCTCTGGCATCAGGAGCAATAGTTAAAGACGGAACTCCGTATTTTAAAGGGTTTAACTCTTCCTTTTGAGAATATAAATCGGAAATTCCTATCGAAAAGAAAAGACAGGCAGCTGCTATTAACTTGAGTTTATTCATTCTTAAAATAATAATAAAATTATCGTCCTTAAAAGATTTTACAATTCAATTGTATAAAAACTACTATCATAAACAGAAGAACAATCGATTTTATTGTCCCAGTACGATAATTTTTTTTGCTTTAACCGCTTCTTTACCCGTTCCGCTCCGGATGGATGCGCGGTAAATATACACTCCCGGTTTTACCGAACCTCCTTCCATCGTCTTTAAATTCCATT
>DAIQOU010000240.1:0-6907 GCA_036787725.1 Bacteroidales bacterium | reverse complement strand
AAACGATTGAGACATTACCTTTACCTTTCATCTTTCGCGCTTTCATTCCTTCGCATTTTCGCGCCACAGAGAGTTGTTTCGCTATTTTGTTGTAAGTATCTGTAAAATGCAGCTGAGCCGGGTCCGGTTTCTTTTTCATAATTGTTAAACAAAAAGGGATTTTAACAGTTATATAATAAATAATCAAAGGATAACTTTAAACGGATTTGTTATGTTAGAAAAAGAAATTTGGGGAAATACGATTGAAAATTGGGGTATTTCCATTCTTATTATTTTAGTCATCGTTATTATTGCAAAATTAGTCGCGGTATTCAATAAAAGGGTGCTGAAAAAGTTCACGGAGAAGACTGCCAATAAATTAGACGATATTATTTATGATGCTTTTGAATCACCCATCTTATTTGTTATCATGTTGGTAGGGATATGGATCGCCATTCATCGGTTGGTATATCCCGATAAGTTTGTAACTGCTGTAGACAGTGCTTATAAAATATTGATTGTTCTCACTGCCACTTGGTTTTTTGTAAGATTATCCAATTGTTTGATCGAGGTGTATTGGATAAGGAGAGCAAACAATAAAGCTCACATTATCCGAATGGCTCCTATTGTTAAACGTTCGATTCTTGTGGTTATTTGGACTATAGGTATTGTTATGGCATTGAGTAATGTAGGAGTAAATATTACTGCTTTATTGGGAACATTGGGGATAGGAGGTATCGCTTTTGCATTGGCGGCACAAGATACGGTGAAAAATATTTTCGGAGCATTTACCATAATAACGGATAAACCTTTCAGTATTGGAGATACAATACGAATTGATAATTTTGAAGGAACGGTTATTGATGTGGGAGTACGCAGCACTAAAATGAGGGATTATGATAAAAGAGTTATTACCTTTCCTAATTATAAAATAGCGGATGCCTCTATTATAAATATTTCTGCAGAACCGATGAGACGGGTAGTAATGAAAATCGGATTGACTTACGATACTGATCCCCAACAGATGAATAGGGCTATGGAAATATTGAGAGGAATGTCTTCCCGCGTAAAATATGTTTCCGATCGGGATTTGGTTGTTAATTTTTCTGATTTTACAGACTCGGCGCTGGTCATCACGTTTATATATTTTATCGAAAAAGAAGGAGATATTGGAAAGACATCCTCGGATGTCAATATGGAAATTCTCACAGCTTTTAATAAAGAAGGATTGAATTTTGCATTTCCTTCTCAAACCATTTATTTGGAACAGGAAGTCACTGCGGAAAATGTGAAAGAAAACGAAAAAGAAGAACCCGTAAAATGAAAATAGAACCGGGATAAATCGCATGATAAATCCCGGTCCTATTTCTCATTTTTAACTCCTCATTTCTAGTTCATTTGACTTCCCACGGTTCTGTGGTTGGACCGTTAACAACTAAACGACCATCATCGGTGATTTCCATTTTATCGATAAAAACGACGCGTTTGTCACCGGTATCTTGAGTTCGGGCATGATATACACACAATAGTTGTCCGTTATCCAAGGGAAGTACCATACAATGTCCTGTACCTGTTACTTTACCTCCTTTTTCAATGTTTTTCTCAATCACGGGATTATTGGAAGCTTTTTCATAAGGACCTAACGGATGGTTGGAAGTAGCATATCCTACGGCATAGTTGGCGCCTCCGAAGAAGTTGGCCGAATACATCATGTAATAGGTATCTCCTTTTTGAATCAGGAAAGATCCTTCCGTCCATCTTCTGTTCACTTCATGTGAAGTGACCGATCGGCTTTCCCATTCGGCCTGTTCGTCTTTCATGGATACCG
The DNA here is from genome assembly GCA_036787725.1 of Bacteroidales bacterium. GTDB lineage: Bacteria > Bacteroidota > Bacteroidia > Bacteroidales > Azobacteroidaceae > DAIQOU01. Next base: position 5,100 of record DAIQOU010000240.1, on the reverse strand, counting down.
GCGGACGAAGCAATAATACCGGTTCTCCGATCACGCCGGAGAAGTCGGGCTTGATTTCTATCCCGTAAATCCAACTTTCTTCGATCTCGTCATACCATCCTTTTGCTTTTGCCCGGTCGGCAATTTCACTTTCTACGGGGTGTTTGTAACAGCAACGGGAATAGTACAAATATACTTTTCCGTTAGCATCGTCGAAAAAGAGATTGGCATCGATAATCGGATAACCCGGGTCAAATAAAGGACCGTTGTTCATTTCTTTGAACGGACCGGTAGGGCTGTCCGAAACGGCGACTCCAATCCGGAAAATTTCTTCTTCCTTGGTAGGATTTTCTTTCCAATTGGCACTGTACCACAGGTAATATTTTCCGTTTCGTTCATAGACTTCGGGAGCCCAGAAACAATCTACTGTCCAGGAATCCGGAGTAGCTCCTTCGTAAATAACGCCTTTGTCTTCCCAATCTTTCAGGTTGTCGGATACATATGCTTTGAATCCGTTTATTTCCGAAGTTCCATACATATAAAATTTACCGTCGGAAGCTTTCAGAATAAACGGATCTCCGAATTCGACCGGTAAAGGATTTTGAATCATTACCGGGTCCGGTTCTTTTGCTTGTTCTTGTTCTTTGTTTTCTTTCTTGGTATTGCTGCATGCTGCAAGTAAGATCAGCAGACTGCAGGATATCCACACTTTCATTTTCATGTACATCATGTGTTTAAATAGTTAGTTTGATATTGTGTTAATTGAAGATTAATAAGATGAAATATTATGCGAACAAAGATAATAATTCCGGAATCGTATTGTTGGTATTCTTTTCTCAATAAATGATAATTTTAGTTCAGAATACGATTAAAGAGCGCCGGTTTATGGGAAAGAAGCTCAAAATAGAAGGTAAACGGATCAAAATGACTTGAAATTCTTCAGGATAAGAAAGTTTAAAACAACTTTCTTTTTCCGGAAGTGTTATAAGAATAGAATGAAAAAATAATAGTTTGTTATGGATAAGGAAAAACAGAATGAACCGGAATCAACTCTTCACTTTGTAGATGAATCGTATCGTATGGATGACAATCCGAATTACAGTGAAATTGCTCTGAATGAAAATGAAATAATGGATGATCCGCTTATTCCCGGCATAGGTACGGAAACTGAATAATAGCAATTGGTTTTTGAGTGGTAAGGTCAACCGGAGGAGTGTAAAGCTGCCGGTTGACCTTTTTAATTAAATGGCAAAAGCTTTTTAGACTCGCTGTAACAAATGTCCCATTTTATTTTTCTTTGTTTCTAAATAAAAAGCATTGTTCGGACCGGGACCGGTTTCAAGCGGGATTTGGTTTACTGCTTCTATGCCGTATTTTTTTAATGCACTGGTTTTATCCGGATTATTGGTCATTAATCTTACGTTGTTAATTCCCAATGATTTTAAGATGCAGCTTGCCGACCCGTATTCCCTTTCATCGGGAGGGAAGCCCAATGCCAGGTTCGCTTCTACTGTATCCATTCCTTCGTCTTGAAGCCGATAAGCGTGAATCTTGTTACAAAGTCCGATTCCTCTTCCTTCTTGATTTAAGTATATAATAACCCCTTTTCCTTCCCTTTCAATTATTTTCAAAGATTCATGTAATTGTTCGCCGCAATCGCAACGGGAGGAACCGAATATATCACCTGTTATACAAGAAGAATGCAATCGTACCAATACCGGTTCGTTGGAGCTCCATGTTCCTTTTATCAATGCCAACTGTTCCGATCCGGTAGCATATTCTTTGAATGCAATGGTTTCAAAATTGCCGTATCGGGTAGGTAATTTTGCTTTTGCTCCTTTCTTTAATATTCCGTCGTTGATGAAGATGCGATAGTGATATATATCTTCAACAGATAGGGTAGCCATATCGTGTTTTTCTGCAAACCGGAGAATTTCCGGCAGCTTCGACATGCTTCCGTCTTCGTTAGTCAATTCACATAATACTGCCGTGTCTCCCAATCCGGCTAATCGAACCAGGTCGAGACTGCCTTCGGTATGACCTTTCCTTTCCAAAACGCCGTTCTTCTTGCCGGTAAGCGGGAAAACATGTCCGGGATGAGATAAATCTCCGGGTACGGCTTCGACAGCTATGGCGGTTCGAATGGTCCGGATCCGATCGGTAGCGGAAACGCCCGTCGTGATTCCTTCTTTAGCTTCAATGGAAATGGTAAAGGCGGTTTTGTTTTTACTGGTGTTACGACTTACCATGGGAGTCAATCCCAATGCTTCACTCTTTTCGGGAGTCAGGCATAAACAAACGATACCGCTGCATTCCCGGATCATTAATGCCATATCTTCAACCGAAACGGTTGCCGCCGGGAAGATAAGGTCCCCTTCATTTTCCCGGTCTGCATCGTCGGTTAATAAAACTCCTTTTCCGGATCGCAGTTTCCGGATTGCATTTTCTACTCGTTCTTTGTAACCGTTACCGGCTTCTTGGATTGTTTTCATTGTGAACACTCTGTTTTTGATGAATAATATTAATTATTCCTACAGAGCCGATGAGGAGAGCATCCCGTACGCACATACTCGTTCTAACGGTATAATTCCGTTTGAACGCGATCTTGTTGTGAAGATCATCCTTCTCTCATCCGGACTGTTACCGTCGGTTTTGGAATTTCACCAAATCAATCCTCCCGTGGGAGGAGTCGCGGACTGTCACCGCCGGTAGGGAATTGCACCCTGCCCCGAAGAATACAATCGCAAAGGTAGTATTTTTCCGGAAAAGACATTCATGAGGCTGTTTCAAAGACCAAGTGTTTTTTGAATAAGTTCCGGATTGTAAGTTTCGGTCGGGATAAAGCCCGAATCTGTCTCAAAAGGCCAAGTCTTCTTTGAATAAATTCCGGATTGTAATTCTGGTATGAGTGAAAGCCACGCAGTGGCTATATGATGCATAACCGTGAGTCAGCGAAGCGCAGCCCGCGGTAAGCAGCGATATATCTCATCCGCAACAACCCTTTCGAAGTTCTTTTAGCAGGACCGGCCCCTTATGCATATTTTACTCCTTTCGGGATAATAGCTTACAATTCGTGGCCTTTTATTTTCCGGTCAAACCAATGGGCCAATCGGTGGGCAAAAAGTAAATTGAGAATAACAACAACGAATCCGATACCGGTCCATAGCAAAATTTCATGGAGAGAGAAGAGTTCTTTTTTCAGGACATAATATAACGTGAAAATACAATAGGCTGAAGAAAATAAGGTGGTATAAATAGCCGGAATGTATTTTCTGATAATGATCCATTGGACGAGGTGTATAATCAGGTGCACGAAGAACCCCATAAAAATACCCAACCAAAACAAATAGTTACCGGCAGTTACGGACACCACGGTCACAATGCTCAGGAAGACAAACTCTTCGGCTACAGCTACTGTAAAGGCCGGAACCGATAATTCTTCAAACCGAGAAAGAAATCGTTTGGCTAATCGCGGATATTGTTGCGATAAAGAATCCTTGTTTTTATTCACCCAATACTTGAAAAAGATAATTTCTTCAAAATCGTGAATCATGAAGATTAAGGGCAACAGCCAAACAAGGGTAGTGAAATCTGGCATCGTTTCTTGATTAATCCCTAAATACCAGATAAACAGCTGCTATCAGCAAGACAAAGGCGAGATAATGATTCCACCGGAATGATTCGTTTTTGAATACCAAGGTAGTGAAGATTACAAACACAATCAGTGTGATAACTTCCTGAATCACTTTCAACTGAATAAGAGAGAACGGACCGCCGTTCTCCCGGAATCCGATCCGGTTGGCCGGCACTTGGAAACAGTATTCAAAGAAGGCTATTCCCCAACTGATCAGAATGATACCGAAGAGTGGCAGCGAAGAGAACCACGAAAATTCTTTCAACTTTAAGTGGCCGTACCAGGCAAGTGTCATAAATACATTGGATATGATAAGCATACCCACAGCATAGATTCCTGTAGAGTTCATCGTTATTACAGATTAAAAACGGGCACAAAAGTAATGGAATAAATCAAAAATGATCTTTTCCCGGAGAATAATTTATTAATTAGAAGCCGGGAGTTGTTATTTTACAAAAGAAAAGCATTTTTGAAGAAGGAATAACCGTTGGTAGGGATGATTAGTAAAATATTCAAGCAAATATTCGGATGCCGATTTATTGGCACCCGAATATTTGCTTGAATATAGCCGAATTATTCCGGCTTCGATAAACAGCACTATTATAAAAAACAAGAATTAGAAATCGATTTTTATTCCTTCGCAGCAAGCTTGATGTATGCGGGCCAATTCTTCCCGAGTCGGTTTTCCGGGATTGAAACCGGTACAAGGTTCATTCATTGCATTTGGAAATAAGAGAGCCGGTAAAAACGGATCTTACGGCTGTAAATCCAATGCTCATTTTGAGGTCGGATTTATTCCTTTTCTTCAGCCAATAAATAGACAACGGTTCTTCCTGCTCCGTATTTTCTTAACATACCTTCTTGGATAAATGTCTTCAGATCCTCCAGCGCTTTATCTTTCAGCAGACCCGTTATGCGGGAGTAATCTGTTCGGGTAATAAACGGGTTTTGGCCCAGAAATTCTTTTAATCGCCCGATTCGGTCTTCTTTCGACAAGGTAGAAGAACGAGGCGCAGACTTGGGAACCCGTTCTTTAACGGCCATAGTCATCCTTTTGCGTATCCGGGTGCCCGGTCTGAAATTAAGCGTTTTGAACCGGATCGATTCGGCACGGATTTCTTTTTTTGTTTGTACGGCGTGTCCGGTCAGAGAAACGGACAAGTAACCCAATTCTCCGATTTGCACGTCGTATCCGTCTTGCAAAAAATCCAGGATCGCATCAGTCAACGTTGTCAGTACGCCGTGGATTTGTCCCGGATGAAGTCCACCGATTTGGGACATCCATTTCACTAATTTTTCGGTAGGAATTGTTCCTTTGGCAATGTACCGGGGATATAACCGGTGCCCGTCTTTATCCAACGGGCCGGGAAGTAAGTCGTATTGTATAGCCATAACTTTAGTGGGTTTATTGTATAAAATTAAGAATTACAATATTATTATTTATTCGTCGGACACCTTATCGACATTTGTCGGACGCCTGTCCGACA
>DAIQOU010000239.1:0-6956 GCA_036787725.1 Bacteroidales bacterium | reverse complement strand
CAGCGCATATATCCCCGAATGAGACATTAACCAAATATAACCAAGCGTATTATCTTGAATAATACTGAAAAAAGTATCTTCTGTATTTACATTTCCTTTTTTGAAAACAGGATGTTCTTTATACATTGAATGCTCAGAATGGTCAGGAAAGAATCGATACATACCGTCTCCCCACGTACAAATCCAATATTGCTCTCTATTGTCTTTATATATTCTGAAAGGGCTGTTGTGGTTGCCTATGGAAGGATAATGAATAACAGTCCCGTCTTTTTTATAACAGTGAAGCCCTTCTTTCCATAATAGTATCCAAATATCTCCTCGAGAATCTTCAAAAATAGAGTTTACTCCGAACGGTCGATCCACTATTTTATCGGTCATATCTTCTAAGATTTTCTCTTTAGGATGATACCGAAAAATATGACTGTCCACTCCTATCCACATATTTCCTTCCGAGTCGCATAACATTGCTTGTATATTCAAACCCTGTAATTTTTCATTGGAGAATTGGTTGATCCGAAAAGTCTCTCTATTCAATATGTTGAGACCTTCTTTGGTCCCGATCCATAAATTGTTTTCATTATCCTCTTCAAGACAGGTTATCCCGTTATTTGCAAGAAGTCCCGGATTCCTTAAGTCCGAGCGAAAAACCATTATTCGATAACCATCATACCTGCATAATCCGTCTGCCGTTCCAAACCATAAAAATCCGTCTTTATCCTGCAAGATTCGATAGACTGTTTTGGAAGGAAAAGCATCAATAACCGGAACGGGGTTCAAAGTAATCGGATTCGGAAATGCACCCCGAACACATAGGAAACATAATGATATTATCAATGACAAAGAGGGTGTTGTTTTCATCCGGGCATATTTATCCACAAAATAAAACAATTTTGTCCAAACAAAAGTCGGGCAGACAAGCAAAACCTACACATTGAAAGGATAATCCACATAAATGAATGAATTCTACACATCTCAACATTCATCCGACAATACTTTTGCCTACAGTACGTTAACGTTAATTTTTAAACTAACTAATATTTATTTGAATGAAGAACATTTTTCAAAAAAGGAGGTGCTCCTGCCACAAGAGTATCCGGAAAAGCAATATTGCAAGCGCGTTATCGTTATCGGAAATCTGTCGGTTTCCGATAACGCGGAAATGGAATAAAAGCAATCGATATCCGCGAATAATTTCTGTCGGAATATTGATCTTATTTTTTTCGGTTTCTTCTTTTGCACAACATAATCGGATCAGTGGAGTTATTACCGATCTTACCGGGGAAACACTCATTGGAGTGAGTGTAAAAGAAAAAGGAACACAAAACGGAACCATTACCGATCTTGACGGTAAATTTGAATTGACGGTATCGACAAATGCCGTTTTGACCGTCAGTTATGTAGGTTACCAAACACAAGACATTCCCGTAAACGGCCAGCCGGTGCTACATATTACGATGCGAGAAGATGACATGACATTGGACGAAGTGGTAATTGTGGCTTACGGTTCTGTTGTAAAAAGAAAGATCACAAATGCCATAACCGCTGTAGACTTAAAGCAAATTGAAGATTTGGGTGGATACAGCAACATTTCTTCCGCATTGCAAGGAAGGACTCCGGGAGTTTTTATTTCCAATTCTTCGGGTATGCCGGGATCTGTGCCGTCCATCAGCATTCGAGGCAGTGAAGCCCCTTTGTATGTGATCGATGGCATTGTACAAGATGCAGGCGCTTTCAATCGCCTTAATTCCCAAGATATCGAATCCATTTCTGTAATGAAAGATGCTGCCTCTGCTGCCGTATACGGAGCGCTTGCCGGAAATGGAATCATAGTGGTAAAAACCAAGACGGGAACAATCGGCCGTACACGCATAAATTATACGCTCGATCATCAATTTACGAATCCGACGAAAGGAAAAACAAATATAAATTCATATGATTTGGCGATTACACGTAATTATCTGGACAAAGTATACGGGTATAATCCTACCTATTCGGATGAAGCACTGGAAGCATATCGGACAGGGTCGGACCCGGTGAATTATCCGAATGTGAATTGGAGAGATGAAATTATGAGAAACGTCGCACAATCCGACAGACATTCATTGACCATCGACGGGGGAAGCGAAGATACTCAATTCCGTTTTTCATTGGGATATTTTAATCAGGGTTCCTTGATAAAACCGATCAACGGAGAGGAAGTACTGAAATATCAAACAGCCAATATCGGAGCCAATATTACTCACTATTTTCGTTCTATCGGATTGAAAGCAGGATTGGATCTAAAGAATTCTTTTGTATGGAAAGACGGAAAAAATGAAGGCGAAATAATGCGTCGGATCAAAGAATACCCGACCGAAAAGATATACAATCCCGATAGAACTTATTTTGCCAATACTCCTTATTTATATCTGCATCCCGAAAGCGGTTATGAAAAATCAAATGAGCCGATAATGAACAATCGTTTGAATTTGGAATGGGATTTATATGGTGTAAAAGGATTAAAAGCGTTGTTTACCGGAAACTACAAAACAGCAAATTACAATGAAAAAAAATGGAGTAATGCTTACGTTCCTTCCTATCGGTCCAACGGAAGCGTGCAGCCGGCAACGACCAAGCCATCTTTAAATATGAAAAAAACAAACTTTTGGTCTTACGAATTTAATGTCGGATTGCAGTATCAAAACACCTTTATGGAAAAACACACCTTGGGACTTTCCGGTTTTTACAACCAAACAGAATCCTATTCCGAAGAATTATCGGCCGGAAGAAAAGATTATTTGACATCTTCTGTCGACCAAATCTTTGCCGGTCCCGAAACCACCATGACCAACGGCGGAAAAAGTGAAGAAAGAGGCCGTTTAGGATATGTAGGAATCCTGAATTATGATTTTATGAACCGATATATCCTTGGTGCAAGTTTGCGTATAGATGGTAGCGATAATTATTCTTCGGGAAACAGGTACGGATATTTTCCTTCCGTTTCGGCAGGATATGTTATCTCGGACGAACCTTTCATTCGCCCGTGGGCCGATAACCTGAAAGTCGATTTATTCAAATTGAGAGCCTCTTGGGGTAAAACCGGTATCGACGGTGAACGTTTTGCTTATTATTCGAACTGGAGTATGGGCTCCGCTGCTTTCGATATAAATGGAGAGCGTGCTCCGAGCATAAATACTCCCGGGCTAATCTCTCCGGATCTGACTTGGTATTCAACGCGTTCAACAAATCTGGGAATAGACTTATCCATGCTGAATAACCGATTAAGCGGAACATTTGATTATTTTGTGCAAGATACGAAAGGATATCTGAGAAGCCCTAACGATATTTACAAAACACCTCTCGGCACGGGACTGCCTAAAGTAATGTCTAATGATGTATTCAGAAGAGCAGGAGGAGAAATAACACTTCGATGGAGAGATACATACAGTGATTTTCGCTACGAGATCGGGATGAACCTCTCTTTTTATGACGAAATATGGAAATCTATCAACGAAGATTTCACAACCGGCGCCAATCCCCTAATCAGTGCCGCAAGAAAAACACTTTCAGATGGAACAAGAACTTGGATCTCGAACGGTCTGTATCAAAATGCAGAAGAGTTATTAAATAATCCGCATGCCTTATGGACCACAAACATAAAAACCGGAGATATTCGATATACAGATATGAACGGAGACGGAAGAATCGATACGGACGGCACGTGGTCGGATGATAAAGTATACAATAATCTGACCAAAAAGCCTATCATACAATATGGGATTGATTTCAACCTCTTTTACAAAGGGTTTTCTTTCAATGGATTAATACAAGGATCCGGTAAAAACTACAGATTGGTGGGATCATCGGAGGGCATGCCAATCGGTTTCAGTCGGATTCGATTTGAACAGGACTTGGATTATTGGACACCGACAAATACAGGAGCACGCTACCCCATACCGGATACAGGTTCGGGATTGGCCAATAATTATCAACACGAATCCACTTATTGGGCGATTAATTGTACTTATCTTCGGTTGAAGAACCTCCAAATCGGTTACGATTTCAAATATAAAATGTTGAAGAATGTTCCTTGGGTTTCCGGCTTGACCCTTTCTTTGGTAGGACAAAACTTGTTTACCGTTTCCGATGCTCTCGATTATAATATGGATCCGGAACAAAGCGATTTTACCAATTACGGTTATCCCATAACCAAAACGTATTCCATAGTACTTAATATAGGATTTTAAACACAGTTGAATCATGAAAATAAATAAAATTATAACAGCCTTTTTTGCCGGTGCGATTATATTCTTGGGAACATCTTGTGAAGATGTTCTTGATAAAAAACCATTAGACCTGATTACCGAAGACGCCGTATGGAAAGATGCTTCATTGGCACAAGCAAATCTCAACGGGATATATGAAAATATGAATTTCTTTTCTCATTGGAACGGAGATCCTATCATTTACTATAAGGACAATAATCCTACGAATTCCTATAATTCCGATTGTCAAAGCGATCTTTTTTGGGGACATTGGCAATCAGCCCGGGGGAAAGACGACACAGGATGGGATACATCCACCGATTTTGGCTGGGATGCTTTCGGCCAAGTAAGAAGAACCAATCTAGCCATTGGCAAACTGAAAGAGGAAGAAAACAGGCAAAGCCTGGGAACCTCTACTGCCGATGATCTGTTGGGTCAAGCTTACCTTCTGAAAGCAGCATTCTATTTCATGCAGGCACGAAAATATGGGGGATGGATAATAGTAGACGAAGCATTGGACGAATACGGAGCCAATGCCGGAAAAGATGAAAGTGCGGCACAACGCTTAAAACTTCCTCGCGCCAGCATAAAAGAAACATACGATTATGCTATCGGATTGTGTGAAGAAGCAGCTCAATTATTAAATAAGGATGCCAAAACGGGATTGCTTTCAAAAGGGGCCGCCTATGCGCTGCTATCTGAAATAGCGCTACATGGCGCGGCATATATGGCTTATTATGAAAATGTAAATCCGGATCCGTATTATCAAAAAGTAATTAAAGCAGTGGAAGACCTCGATGGGTTGAGTAAATATTCACTCGTAACAGGAGGTGAAAACTATAAAAAAATGTTCAACGATTACACCTATGCCCAATCGTGTCCCGAGAATATTTTTATACTTCAACGGAATGAGCTATATGCAGGGACGGATTATAAGTATATTAACATTCATCGTTTGTTGGTAAAATTTAATACTTCCATGTTAAACAACAATATCAATCAATCGTTTCAATCATTGGACAAAGGATACAAGGTATCGGACGGGCAGGCACAGATTCAGCCGGATCCGCTGATGGTGGAAAAAGCATATTATATAAAGGATTTGGATGGAAAAGCCAGACGTTTTGAGGATTCTCAACTTTTTGCCAATAATATCGATATTGTAGCAGAAGAAGACCGATTGGTTCCGGGAACTATGCGTGAAAAAAGAAAATTGAAATCAACCTCCGGTTACACTTCTATTTCCGACTTACTATACAGTAATCGAGATCAACGTTTTGAAGCAACATTTGTATATGATGGAGGTGAATTTCTGGGAAATACCATTTACTTCCGAACCGGCGGAAATCTTCACCGAGGTTCTTATATAAATCAAGCACGTGAATTCGGCTCCATGACAGGAATTCTGTATCAAAAAAGAATCCCCCAATATAAAGATCTTCCGCCGAATGCTCCAATCAATTTCACAAATCCGATTTTCCGGTTGGGACGCTGTTATTTGAACGCAGCAGAAGCTTATTTATCATTATCCGCACCCAATGAATCGAAAGCGAAAGAATATATAAATAAAACACGTATGAATCATGGCGAATTACCGGGATTAACATCCGAAACGGGAGGCGAACTGAAGATGATTTATCTGGATGAAAGGGTGGCAGAACTCAATATGGAAAACGACCGTTATTTCACGTTGTTGCGTACCGGTTTGTCTTGGGGGGTTACCGACCCCATAACAGGATATCCGACCGGACCAAAAGGCGATATAGTTCCTGAATTAAACAAAGGAAATAATCCTACTCCTAAATTAGAAATCGAAGTTCCCGGGGATTATATGGAAGAAAGTGATTTTATGAAACCCAATGCGTACTTCTATCGCGAACTGCCCGTACCGCAAAGCGACCATAATTTTGTCTTTACTGCTAAAAAAAGATATTTATTGCCCGTTCCGGAGAGTGAATTAACTGAAAATGAGAATTTGTGGCAAAATGAGAATTGGAAATAAAATGATAATTAATAATATACTTATGAAAAAATATATATATCTGATATCGGTAATCTTCTTTCCGATATTATTCGGATCGTGTCTAAAAGATGGATTGGATGACGTGGAATATTCTAACGAATGTGAAGTAACCGCTGTTGCTTTCGAACATCGATGGACAGTGCAAACGGGCGAAATAGAAGGAGTATGGACTTTGCATTTCAAACAAATGAATGTGCAGTATAATATCGATAAAGAAAATCATACCATAATATTAGATATTACGGTTCCTGCAACCGATAATTCTTTTTCTCAAACGGAAAAAGACCGGGTCACGCTCTCTTCTCTTGCTTGTTCTTTCCATGTTTCACGGGCAGCGAGCGTAGCACCCTTGAATGGCGCTCCCCCATTAGGTACGTTGGGCGATTATTCAAGCAAAACATTTACTTACCGGGTAACCTCTGCATCAGGCATTTATAAAGACTGGCAAATTCGGATTAACAGTTTTGATAAATAGAAAATTCTTACAGAGAAAACCTATTTGGGTGTTGTGAGGGTGTGTCAAAAGACCGATTGTTCTTTGAATAAGTTACGAATTGTAAGTTCCGTTTCGGAGAAAGCCCGAAGGGCTTTAATGCGGATAACCCCGAGTGCAACTCGGGGGAAGAGAGGATACCCCACTCACATCAACCCCGGAGGGGTTGAACCCGCTTCGGGGTTCTTTTACCGGG
>DAIQOU010000754.1:0-1983 GCA_036787725.1 Bacteroidales bacterium | reverse complement strand
AAATAAAAAAATAATAATATGGGAAAAATAATCGGAATAGATTTAGGTACTACCAACTCGTGTGTAGCGGTAATGGAAGGAAACGAGCCGGTAGTAATTGCAAACAGTGAAGGAAAAAGAACCACCCCTTCTGTAGTGGCATTTGTAGACGGAGGAGAACGTAAAATCGGAGACCCGGCAAAACGTCAAGCCATTACCAACCCTCAAAAGACAATATTTTCGATCAAAAGGTTTATGGGGGAAACCTATGATCAAGTACAAAATGAAATCAATCGTGTACCTTATAAAGTAGTAAGGGGTGACAATAATACACCACGTGTAGATATTGACGGACGGATGTATACTCCGCAAGAAATCTCTGCCATGATTCTTCAAAAGATGAAAAAAACAGCAGAAGATTATTTGGGCCAAGAAGTCACGGATGCCGTAATAACCGTACCCGCCTATTTCAATGATTCTCAACGTCAAGCGACAAAAGAAGCCGGTGAAATTGCAGGGTTGAATGTTCGTCGGATTATCAATGAACCGACTGCCGCCTCCTTGGCATATGGGTTGGATAAGGCACATAAGGATATGAAAATCGCTGTATTCGACTTGGGAGGAGGAACTTTTGATATTTCTATCCTGGAATTGGGCGATGGCGTGTTTGAAGTAAAATCTACTAATGGAGATACTCACTTGGGAGGAGATGATTTTGACCATGTAATCATCGATTGGCTTGCAGAAGAATTCTTAAAAGAAGAAGGATTGGATCTGCGTAAAGATCCCATGGCATTACAGCGGTTAAAAGAAGCTGCAGAAAAAGCAAAAATTGAACTTTCCAGTTCTACTTCAACAGAAATTAATCTGCCTTATATCATGCCAGTAGACGGTATGCCCAAGCACTTGGTAAAAACCCTTACAAGGGCCAAATTCGAACAATTGGCAGATAAATTAATACAAGCTTGTATAGAACCTTGTCGCAAAGCATTGTCCGATGCAGGTATGAATGCTTCAGAGATTGATGAAGTCATTTTGGTAGGAGGTTCTACTCGTATCCCCGCTATTCAGGAAGTAGTTCAAAAGTTCTTCGGCAAAGCACCTTCTAAAGGAGTAAATCCGGACGAAGTGGTGGCTGTCGGTGCTGCAATTCAGGGAGCTGTTCTTTCCGGTGACGTGAAAGATGTATTGTTATTGGATGTAACTCCGCTTTCATTGGGTATTGAAACCATGGGAAGCGTAATGACAAAATTGATTGAATCCAATACTACTATTCCTACCAAAAAATCCGAAACATTTACAACAGCCGTTGACAATCAGCCCTCTGTTGAAATCCACGTACTTCAGGGAGAACGTCCCATGGCGAAAGATAATAAAACAATCGGACGTTTCCACTTGGACGGAATACTCCCGGCTCGTAGAGGAGAACCTCAAATTGAAGTTACATTCGATATTGATGCCAATGGTATCTTGAATGTTTCAGCCAAAGACAAAGCTACCGGAAAAGAACAAAGTATACGTATCGAAGCTTCCAGCGGATTGAGTGAAGATGAAATCAAAAAAATGAAAGACGAAGCCGCTGCAAATGCCGAAGCCGACAAGAAAGAAAAAGAACGTGTGGACAAAATGAATCAAGCAGACAGCATGATCTTCCAAACCGAGAAACAGTTAAACGAACTGGGAGATAAATTACCTGCCGATAAAAAAGCTCCAATTGAAGCCGCTTTGAATAAATTAAAAGAGGCTCATAAAGCTCAGGATTTGGCCGGGATTGATGCTGCTATGGCTGAAATCAATAACACATTCCAAGCAGTCAGTCAAGACTTGTATAATGCACAGCAACAACAAGGCGGGCAACCCGGTCCCGATCAACAATCCTCTCAACAAGGATCAAGTAATAATGATGCCGGTGTAACGGATGTTGATTTCGAGGAAGTAAAGTAATCAATGATTCCAAGCAACAATTAAAAATAATAGAAAGGGTGTGTCAAAACTAACATATTG
>DAIQOU010000238.1:0-6969 GCA_036787725.1 Bacteroidales bacterium | reverse complement strand
TTATTAATTAAATTAAAAAATTAAAAGCAGTGGATACTTTAAGTTATAAGACCATTTCTGCAAACAAGGCAACTGTTAACAAAGAATGGGTTGTAGTAGATGCAACCGGGCAGCATTTAGGCCGCATTGCTTCAAAAGTGGCAAAACTTTTGAGAGGTAAATACAAACCGAATTTCACACCGCATGTAGACTGTGGAGATAATGTAATTATTATCAATGCAAAAAAGGTGGAAATGACGGGTAAAAAATGGAACGATCGGATCTATCTTTCTTATACAGGATATCCGGGCGGACAAAGAAAAAACACTCCCGCCGGTTTATTGGAAAAAGGCGGAGATCGTTTATTCCGGAAAGTAGTAAAAGGAATGCTTCCCAAAAATCGATTAGGTGCTCAATTACTTCGTAATCTTTATGTGTATGACGGTGCAGAGCACAAACATGAAGCTCAACAACCCAAAAACATTGATATTAATTTACTTAAATAATAACTATGGACGCTATAAATGCATTAGGAAGACGTAAAGCTGCAATCGCCCGCGTATACGTTAAAGAAGGATCCGGAAAAATTACCATCAACAAACGAGAACTTGAGAACTATTTCCCGTCTCCATTATTACAATATGTAGTGAAACAACCGTTGAACAAAGTAGGGGTTGCCGAACAATATGATATTGTAATCAATCTGACCGGAGGAGGATATACCGGCCAATCGGAAGCTGCTCGCTTGGGAATTGCACGCGCTTTGGTAAAAATCAATCCGGAACATAAACCGGCGTTACGCTCCGAAGGATTCATGACCCGTGATCCGCGAGCTGTAGAACGGAAAAAACCGGGACAGCCGAAAGCAAGGAAAAGATTCCAATTCTCCAAACGTTAATTTAACGTGTTTATTTATAAATATACGTTTAGTATCTAAATCAATCGGGATTTACCCTGCAAGCGAAGTTGTCGGATAACTACCCGGTGATTGGTGAAAAACAAAGAATGTAAACGAATTAAATAATTAAATCATGTCAAGAGTAAATTTTGATCAATTATTAGATGCCGGTGTTCATTTCGGACACTTAAAAAGAAAATGGAATCCGGCAATGGCTCCTTATATTTTCATGGAGCGCAATGGCATTCATATCATTGACCTTTATAAAACAGTTGCCAAAGTAGATGAAGCTGCTGCAGCTCTGAAACAAATTGTTAAATCGGGACGCAAAGTATTGTTTGTTGCAACTAAGAAACAAGCAAAACAAGTAGTTGCCGAAAAAGCCACAGCAGTCGGAATGCCTTATGTTATCGAACGTTGGCCGGGAGGTATGCTTACCAATTTCCCTACCATTCGAAAAGCGGTAAAAAAAATGTCGACTATCGACAAAATGACTAAAGACGGAACATTTGATAACCTTTCTAAAAGAGAAAAACTCCAAATTACCCGTCAACGTGCCAAATTGGAAAAGAACTTAGGCTCTATCGCCGATTTGAATCGACTTCCTTCCGCATTGTTTATTGTAGACGTAATGAAGGAGCAAATAGCGGTTGCAGAAGCGAATCGCTTGGGAATTACGGTTTTTGCAATGGTAGATACCAATTCCAATCCGGATAATATCGACTTTGTTATCCCGGCAAATGACGATGCGACCAAATCCATCGAAGTAATTATGGATGCTGTATGTGCCGCTATTGCCGAAGGATTGGAAGAAAGAAAAATCGAAAAAATAGATACTCCGGCATCCGGCGAAGAGGAAGAAGAAAAAGCTCCCAGAAGAGAAAGGAAAGCAAAAGCAGTGAAAAAAGAAATCATTGCCAAAGAAGATGAAGATGCGTTAAATGCCAACGTTGTAGGTAAGTTGGTAAAAGACGAAGAAGAGGCATAATCAAATAAGTTAATCCGAATTTATAACAAAAAAAATAAAAAGAATTATGGCAGTTACAATGGCAGACATTACGCATTTGCGTAAGATGACAGGTGCCGGTATGATGGATTGTAAGAATGCTTTGAATGAAGCAAACGGTGATTATGATAAAGCAATGGAAATCATTCGTAAAAAAGGGCAAGCCGTAGCAGCTAAACGAGAAGACAGAGAAGCTTCCGAAGGTTGTTGTTTGGCTGTAGCAACCGGAGAATCGGCTGCAATTGCAGCTTTAAAGTGCGAAACCGATTTTGTAGCCAAAAATGAAGATTTCATTGCATTAACCCGCTCCATCTTGGATGCAGCAATAAAAAATAAGCCCGCCAACATCGATGAACTGAAAGCTTTGGAAGTAGACGGACGTGCCATTGCCGACTTGGTGACGGATAAAATCGGAGTAACTGGCGAAAAAATGGAGATCGGAGCCTACGAATATCTTTCGGCCCCCACTACCATTGCTTATATTCACCCGGGAAATAAACTGGCAACAATTGTCGGCTTCAACAAACCGGGTGTGGATACTCAAGTAGCCAAAGATGTAGCGATGCAAGTAGCAGCTATGAACCCGGTAGCATTGGACAAAGATGCTGTTGCTCCCGAAATCGTAGAAAGAGAATTAAAGATTGCAAAAGAAAAAGCAATTGAAGCCGGAAAGCCGGAAGCTATTCTGGACAAAATCGCGGAAGGCGCCTTAAATAAGTATTTTCAAGAAAATACATTATTGGCCCAAGCTTTTGTTAAAGATCCCAAGATCACCATCGAACAATATTTGCATAATCAAGATAAAGAACTTACCGTTACCGATTTCAAACGCGTAACGCTGAATGTTGATTAAGAAATATTTCTTTCTTCCGAGGAAGTGAGAAGATAGATAATAAAAAAAGGATAGTGTGTGTATACATTATCCTTTTTTTATTTATATTACATCACAAAAAACAATCCCAGTCCTATCATACTGTGGCCGAAACCTTTTTGCACTTTCCCGCTAACTGAAAACGGAACAAAATAATATTCGGTAAAAATACCAAATCTTTTATGTCGCAAGGAAACTCCGGCAAAAAGATCAAATGTAGTAATCGAATAATATTCAGAAACTTCTTCTCCGTCTTCATCATAATGAAAGCCGCTTTCCAGATCGGTCGACAAAACAAAAGCGCCTGCACCTGCATAATAAGAAAGAAACAGTTTGTCTTGGAGCTTCTTTTCCTTTCGTAATCTCAAGTGTATTTCGAATAAAAAATTAGTTTTTGCTATATCATAGTACCTATCTACTTTATAACCAAATTTTTTTGCTCTTAACGGGAATCCAAATTGCATACCCAAATCTAAAGCCATATTATGATTACGATGACAAGCTATATCCATCCCAAACGATACCGTTCGATTGAATACATTGCTCAATTGCATAATCGGAATCCATGTTCCGAATTGAAAACTGAGAAAATTGAGTGTATAGTCATCATCAACCACTGCCAAAGATTGTTCATAATGCGAGTCCGTAATTCTTTCTTCCGGCCAAAGGGTTTCTTTTATCATAGTTATAAAAAGAGGGGGCGGATCTCCGTTTTCATCATATTTGAAATCGGTCATCACATAACTGATAAATTTCCCTCCTCTTTCTTGTACTGCATAGTAGGCAAGATAAGGAGTAGAAGAATTCTCTTTTTTGTATACAATACGCCATGCTTTTGAAGAAATTCCTTGAAAAATAATGTCAGCAGGTTCTTCTGCTAAAATAACAGTCCCTTTTCCCGTATGAGCTAACATCCGATTTTCATTATCATAAAGAGCACTTTCTAAAGATGAAAATTCACTCCAACTCAATTGAGCTCCTTTGCCCTCCAAACAATGAGGCTTTTTCCATTTATAATCATTTCCCAATCGAATCGGGCTCCCTGCAAATTCAATGAAGTAAACATCCCAATCGTTCGATATGTATTTTCCCAATTTACCCTCAAGATAAGATTGTATAAAATAATGTTCCAATGGTATATCTCGTTGATTGAATGTTTCAAAAAAGATTAGATCAAACTTTTCATCCGGCTTTGTCAATAAATAACAAGCTTGAGACTGCAACACTCCGGAACTTTCATCCCACGCAACCACTGATTCGATCACTCTGTTAGGGGACGGAATAGCCGATTCCGAATAATCAGCCAAAATTTCACCTATCCCGTATTGCTTTTTAATGCGATCAATCATTTTTGTATCTGCCGGTTGACCTCCTATTTCCTTAACAGAAATATCATATCCGCTCCATTCAAAAAAAATCTTTCCTTTCTTATCTCTTAATCCTTGCAGACCGGAAAGATCATATTCCCCGGCATAAAAAGGCATGCAACAAACAGCAAAAAAGAAAAATAAAATCGATCTCATGGTATTATTATTTCAAAATAGTGTATAACTTCATTTCTCCTCTTATTTTATTCCGAAAATACAGAAGTAATCGGCCGACCGATCCAAACCTGAGGTGGAGTCAGTCCCAATATATAAGCAAGGGTAGCCGCATTATCATAGACCATCGTACTTTCCGGAATAATATAATTCTTTTTAATATTTTTTCCCCATAAAATATAGGGTACCTGCATTTCCTGCATTGTTTTTCCGCCATGTCCTTTTTCTATTCCTCCATGATCGGACGTAAAAATTACAATACTGTTTTTATCCATCCCGGAAGATTTCAAAAAATTCAGTATTTCTCCCACTTGGGCATCTATTTTTTTACAAGCTTCCAAATATTCGGGACTCCCCCATCCCATTTTATGTCCGGCCCCATCCGGTTGAGAAAAATAAATAAAAGACAACAACGGCTTCTTCTCGGATAAATAGTTTATTGCCGACTTCAAGACGTCATCATCATTGTCTTTTTTGAAATCATTAAAATTCACAGCAGATTGCTCATATAAATATCCGATCCCTTCCCAAGAGTAGATGACCCCGGCTTCTGCCGCAGGATAATGATCCCGCATCAATCCGAAAATTCCGGGGAATAAACCATACTTCCCTGTCTCGCGGGAAGGCAATTCCGGCACTTTACTTCCCCAATCGGTATAACCATGAAGTTCGGGACCCGCTCCCATTAAATGAGAAGCCCAATTTACTGCACTCGATGAAGGCAAAACAGATCGCATTTCCAGTGTAGAAGCTCCTTCGTTCATCATTTTTTCCAAATGAGGAAAGTTCCCTTTGTGTTGATTTAAAATAAAAGAACCCATGCCGTCAGCACCAATTAATATCACATGTTTTATTTCCGAACCGGCAACCAACGGAATGATAAACACAGTCAGTAAAGACACAATAAAAAGTAATTTTTTCATAAGAACTTATTTAAAATCCCGGATTTTACTTCCAAAGACAGTTTTATACAGTCAAAAGATGCAAGTATTTATTATTCACTGCACCTAAAACATACAATTATCCCCTGTCTCCTCCTAAAAGAACAAGTTAACGGATCCATTGCAACATTTTATTGAAATTCAAATTGAACGTAATAAAATTTTGTTTTAATACAAATATAATTCTAAATTTATTTGGTTCAAAATTTATAGGAAAGCAATAATCTTTGTTCGGTAGTGGTAGATTTAACGGCCGGATAATAAGCATACTTTGTTACACGACTATGGAGAGCCGAGTATAATGTCAAATAAAAACTGTTTTTCAATTTAATATCTGTTTTCAGTCCGTAAGTATGTAAAAATGCATTCGATTTATCTCCCTGAGCATCCAATGTTTTGGGATCAACACCGGGCCACTTTACATCTTTCGGATAGCCTTTCCATGTATAGATATTATATGCCTCATGCCACCAGGAAAATCCGACTTTATCTTTATAAGAAGCATGTCCGTTTAATTTCCAACTAAAGCCGCTTCCCCAATTATAATTTCGTTCGTCCAACGCATAATAATCGCTTAAACTCGAACCCAATATTATTCCGTTTATATGTCCGCAAGCATCAAAATGCCAATTTTCAAACCGCTTTGTTTTATAACTCAACCCGACCCCAACGGATGCCGGAGACCCGAACTTGTACGGAATTTTGCCGGAAATATCGGAAATGGTATCGGAATCGTAAAAATCAAAATGCTGATAGAATCCCAACCCCAAATAATCATTTTTATCGTCCAGAAGATCTGTTCCATACAATCGTCCGATGATATTCAATTGACCCAGTACCGGTTGGGAAGAGTGTGCATTCAGGCTTGCATGAAGCGTAAAGTAATCATAAGGTTTGACACCATCATGATCAAAACGGTCTCCGTATTCCACCCGAATATCCAGTAATCCGCCCAATCCTTCATCCAATATATCGTCTTCCAATTCTACAGCCCGGATACCGGCAGAAACTTCCACCATGATGGGAGGCGTTCCGAACTGCCTGCCGGAAGTTTTTCGGACCCGTCGAAAATCTCCGTTTATCATTCGAGTAAGAGACCTCATGGGAGATAAAATAAAGCAGGTCAATTCATTGCCCCACCGATCTCTACCGGTTGCCCGATCATCCAATACTGCATCCGAAGCTCGATAAAGTACTTCTCCCAACGCCATGCCTCCGATAGGAGTGGCAATTACATCATTGGTAGAAGGATATTCACATTCCATAAACAACTCCCACATCAAACTTCCTCCGGCACAAAACAAGCCGGACTCCCAAAAAGTAAACCCATTGGACCGAGCCGAATTATGATAAAGATTTCCATGATAAGGATGCAAAAAAAGGTTGGTTCCCAATTTATCATTATCCCAGATAAATCCTTTTTTCAGATTTCGTTTCATGGAATCAAAACTGATATAGGCAAAATCTCCTTTCTGCACATACCGATCAAAGGCCCACAAACCCACATTAAATCCGACTACTTGTGCTGCCGCATGCCATCCGTTCTTTTTGTTCTTGTAATAAACAATATCAACCGAATCGGGAGGCTGAGGAAGAATCTGTTTGGGATGTGCTACATACTGAGATCGAATAGAAAAGAGGAAACAAATTAAAAATAAAAAAAGAAATCCAAATTTTTTCATACATCGGAAAAATGAATTAATTCAATTGTTTTCATTCTCATAATAGCCATA
>DAIQOU010000011.1:0-24115 GCA_036787725.1 Bacteroidales bacterium | reverse complement strand
GATCGATTGAAAAATCTCACGGTGAAACGGGTCGATAAACCCGTTGCGAAAACGAGTTCTCTTCCGCAAGAAAAACGAGCGGAAATACTCGCCGATTATTTGGAAAAACAACCGTGCATTACCCGAGCGGAATACATGCATATTACTTCTGCCTCACGACATAAAGCAATCAATGATCTGAAATCGTTTATTCAAGAAGGATGGTTGAGAAAATACGGCGCCGGACGAACTGTGGTTTATTTATTGGAGAAAAAGGAATAGGAGCAGAATCTTAAATAAAAAATTTACTATATTTATCCCTCTTTATATCTGCTCCACAATTAAGAAGGATATGATAAATTATTTTTCGGAAGAATACAGGAAATTATGGAAACTATCTAACTATCCGGCAAGTTTTTACCGGATGTTCGGATTTGTATTAAGTCATTATGCAAGCACATTTAATCCCCGTAAAAACATCGTGCAATCATTCAGTTTGTATGCGGATGAAGTATCAGAAACAAAAAGGATCAACAATTTTCAACAATTATGTCGAGATCTGTTACAAGAAATCGATAAGAAAGAGGATTTAGCCATTGATACACTAACGGATGAATTGAATGAAATCACCCGAAAAACGATTGTTTCTCCAACGATTTGCAACTACTTGCAATCCATATCATTCAAAGAGCCTATAGAACTTTTTAATACGCTTTTTAAACCGACATTCGGCACTTACCCGTTAAGCTTGAATCAGCGGATGGAATTCATAACCGGAGTTTACTTAAACCATTCCTACAGTAAAACAAAATTCTTGTTCTGTAATAATTATGCCAAGATGTCTTTAACTCATCAATTTATGATTAATTTAGCGGAGGAAGACGATTTAATTGTTGTCACTTCCATTTTTAAAACGCCCCATACCCACCTCATTGAAATCAATGAGAACGGTCCTTTCCGGAAAACACTGACACTTTTTATGGAAAGATATGGTTATCAATAGAGTTTTCCATGAGAATATCCCAAAGGCCCGAGGTTCTTTGAATAAGTTACCGGTTGTAAGTCTTGTTTCGGAGAAAGGAAGGAAGTCCTTTCGGGGTAATTATATCCGATTCATAACCCGGCCGGGAATACATTCGAACTTAAGTTGATGACATAGGGTGTCCGATTGCAAAAGCGAAGTCGTGAGAAACCGATTTTGAAACAGGCTTATACTGTTCAAAATAAAGTCAAACGCTCAGAACTCGGAACTGAAATGGAAACGGATTTCCTTGAAATCCTGCTGCGCCATTTGCAATACGTAACTTGAATCGGCCAAGAAAACATCACGATCCTGTTTATCTTTAGCGATGTATTGAAACTTCCTTTTTTTGAAATTTTCCAATGCTTCGGGAGAATCACTTTCAATCCAACAAGCCTTATACAGGTGAATGGGTTCCCACTTGCATTGAGCCCCGTATTCGTGCAGCAAACGGTATTGGATCACTTCAAACTGCAATTGTCCGACGGTTCCGATGATTTTCCGTCCCGTAAATTGATTTACAAAGAGTTGAGCCACCCCTTCGTCCATCAGTTGGTCGATACCTTTATTCAACTGTTTGGTTTTCATGGGATCGGCATTTTCTATATACTTAAACATTTCGGGTGAAAAACTGGGCAATCCTTTGAAATGTAAGTTCTCTCCGGCCGTCAACGTATCGCCGATCTTGAAATTTCCGGTATCCGGCAATCCGACAATATCGCCGGCAAAAGCTTCATCTACCGTTTCTTTTCTCTGAGCCATAAAAGCGGTAGGAGCCGAGAATTTCATCATCTTATCAAAACGAACGTGTTTATAATTGACATTTCGTTGAAAATCTCCCGAACACACTTTCAGAAAAGCGATGCGGCTGCGGTGATTCGGGTCCATATTTGCATGGATCTTAAAAATAAACCCGGAAAAAGGATCTTTTTCGGGATCTACCGTTCGTTCCTCTGCTTGAACGGGACGAGGCGAAGGCGCTATACGAACAAAACAATCCAACAACTCTTTTACTCCGAAATTATTCAAAGCCGAACCGAAAAAAACAGGGGCCAAGTCTCCATTCAAATAAGGTTCGGTACTGAATTCCGGATAAACCCCTTCAATCAGTTCCAGGTCCTCCCGTAATTTGGCAGCCGGTTGGTCTCCGATATAACTTTCCAACTCGGGATTTGCCACATCTTTGAATTCCACCGACTCGGTTACCGTTTGCTTGCTCGGGGTATATAAATCGAGTTTTCGTTCAAAAATATTATAGACACCTTTGAAATAAACTCCCATTCCAATGGGCCAACTCAAAGGACGCACACCGATTTTCAGCTCCTGTTCCAGTTCATCCAACAAATCGAAAGGGTCTTTTCCGTCCCGGTCCATCTTATTAACAAAGATAATCACCGGGGTTTTTCTCATCCGGCACACTTCCATCAGTTTCCGGGTTTGAGCTTCCACTCCCTTGGCAATATCCACCACAATGATCACACTGTCTACCGCAGTCAATGTCCGATAAGTATCTTCCGCAAAATCCTGGTGTCCGGGAGTATCCAAGATATTGATCTTATATCCTTCATAATCAAATCCCATTACCGAAGTGGCCACGGAAATTCCCCGTTGTTTTTCGATCTCCATCCAGTCGGAAGTGGCCGTTTTTTTGATCTTATTGGATTTTACGGCACCGGCCACATGAATGGCGCCACCGAACAATAATAACTTTTCGGTTAATGTTGTTTTACCCGCATCGGGGTGACTGATGATTGCAAAAGTTCTGCGTCGTTGTATTTCGTCAATTAAATCACTCATCTGAATTCTATAAATTACCTCAAGAATGTGAATTTTCTACTTATTTTCTTCCGGATGAAAGTTATGTATTAAAATCGAAACCTTCGGCCAACATGCTTTTTAAGCTTTCGTCCCAAAAAGGGATCCGAAGTCCGAATGTATTTTTTATTTTTGTCTTGTCCAACACACTGAATGCAGGTCGTTGTGCTTTAGTAGGGTATTCACTTGCCGGAATAGGTTCGACTTTTCGGGTATCAATTCCGGCATATTCATATATCTTCCATACAAATTCATACCATGAACAACTGCCTTCATTGCTGTAGTGGTAAATTCCTCCCGGAAAACAATCATTTTTGTTACAAAAAGAAAGGATTTCCAATAAAGCTCCGGCCAAATCATTCCCGGAAGTAGGGCTTCCCATTTGGTCGTCCACTACCCGAACAACCTCTTTCTCTCTTGCTAACCGAAGCATGGTTTTAACAAAATTATTCCCGAAACGAGAATACAACCAGGCAGTACGAATAATCATGGAATTATCCGGATTATTTGCCAACAGCACTTCTTCTCCGGCGCGTTTACTTTTCCCGTAAATCGATTGCGGGTTGACGGGATCGGTTTCCCGGTAGGGTACATCTGCCGTGCCGTCAAAAACATAATCCGTAGAAAGATGGATCAATTTTGTCCGGTCGGAAATTACTTCCGATATATTTTTCACGGCCTCTTCATTCACCCGATAAGCAGCCTCACGCTCTTCCTCTGCCCGATCCACTGCCGTATAAGCAGCACAATTGACCATATAACGAATATCATTTCGACAAACAAAATCCGCTATTTGTTCCTTATTTAGAAGATCCAATGTGTCTATATCCGTAAAGAAAAAACGAAATTCGGGATAACGATCGATCCGTGTTTCGATTTCCCGTCCCAATTGTCCGTTTGCTCCCATTATAAGGATATTTTTCATACGTTATTTTTTGTTTTTTCAGGAACTATGGAATTGTCGATGAAATAACCTAATCATTGCCTTTGTCGAAAGTCGGATTAAATAAATTTCATGTTCGTTTCATTTTGTTAAACTATTTTTCGCCCGCAAAAGTACAAACAAATATCCAAAACTTCTACATTTGCAATTATATAAAAGAAAAGAAGTATTCATCCAATAAACCATACGATCAATGGCATTATTTACCAGACTGTTTATTTTGACATTTCTTTCCGGGTTGGGATTACAAGCCTGTATGAATCCGGCGGTGGAAGGGAACGGAAACTTAGTCAACGCACAAATAAGTATTTCAGACTACGATGAGATCGTTCTCGGCGGAAATTTGGAACTGGTGTATGAACAAAGCACTTGGGAAGCTCCTTTTTTGCAGATTACTACCGACGAAAACATTCTTCCGTTGCTGGAAGCAGAGGTAAGAGAGAACATTTTGTATTTGAAGCCCAAAAACGACATTCATCCGTCGCGGATGAAAATTTACTCCAACTCTACCGGGCTAAAAAAGATACACATCACCGGGACCGGGGAAGTACGTATGAAAGGAGAAGTCAATGCCGACCGGTTTGCCGCCGTTGTTTCGGATTCAGGGAGATTAAACGTTGACAGTTTATACTGTAATGCCATCACCTGTAAGCTGAACGGTTCGGCTAAAGCCGAGTTGGAAGGAGTCTGCAACAATGCAGTTTTTGAAGTATCCGATTTCGGAAAAATCATCGGATTTAATTACCAGGCGCAACAGTCGGAATGTTCCGTATCGGACCGCGGACGAATAGAAACTCATGTCAACAAAACCTTAAACTGTCGGATATCCGGCGCAGGAGAAATCTTTTACGACGGCGAACCCTTATCGGTTAATCAACACATTGCAGGTTCCGGCAAGGTACTCAAAAAAGGTTGATCGGGGATTTTACAAATCAATCCGAATGATTATGCCCTATAGAGAAAGGAAAATTCAAGGGAATCTATATTCCCACATATTCTTTTAATCAAATTTCACTTCCAGTTCGCCCATCATTCCCTCGGGCGTCCAATCACTTCCGTTTTTCAGCAAGCGGATCGCTTCGTTATCCAAAGAGAGACAAAGGCTTTTCACCACCTCAATATCTGCGGGCCGGCCTTTTTTATCGACCCGGAAACGAAGTTGTACGGTTCCGTGAACCCGGATACAAGAACTGTCTTGAGGTACTATTTTCTGATCCGTCAAATACTTATTATAAGCCTCCGGACCAATGGTGGGATGAGCCTTGACAACCAGCATTGACAAATCCGGCGACGCCCCCGACGACAGCACTTGCCCGGCCGCAGTACTCCGTTTGGCCATCGCATATCCCGACGTAATCGAAGCCGGTTCCCGGGACTTTACTCCGACCGTATCTTTCTTATCTGTCAAAACCATCAGCTTCTGCTCCTCTTTTTCCAAATCGAATACAGCAACACTTTCCGAAACTTCGTCCATGCTTTCGGCCACAATCGGCAATTCTTGTTGTTGGGCCAAGTAATCTTCCGAGCTCTTCTCGGAGTTATCGGCAAAGATTTCCTTTTCTTCCGCCCGGTTTATATCTTTCGTTGCCGGTTCCGCAGGAGGAGCCCATTGCTCTGTCGTCTTTTTATTCACTGAAGTTTGTTGTTTTTCCGAAAAAACATTCCTTTTATCGGATATTGCGGCTATCTCTTCCGACTCGGAGGAAAAAGGAGCCGGTTCTTCTTCCCGGAGGGATTCCGATTGGGGAGGCAATTGAGAATAAAGTTCAAGGCTATCCTCTCTCTGCAATATCCAAAAAACACCTCCGGAAATCAAACACAGCAATACAACAGCCGCAATTCGATAATAACCGGTAAAGGATGTTTTCTTTCGAGTTCTTTTTTCAATTCGCTCCCGGAGAGAAGCAATACCGGAAGCATGATCGCCGGATACACTGTCGTATCCATCCAACGCTTCGGCAAGAAAAGGATCCTGCATGGCCTCCCGTTCAATCCGGAAAGCCTCTTTCCCTTTTCTTTTTCCGCTTATATAGTCCAAGAAAGCCTTCAATCCTATTTTTCTTTTCTCCTTATTCATCAACAAGTTGTTTCTCCATACAAATTTTAAGATTGCGTTTTGCATTCTGAATATAGCTCTTTACCCCTTTCAACGAATATCCCGTTGCATCCACAATATCCGCATAAGACATTTCTTCCATAAAAAACTTGGAAATGCTGATGCGTTGAGGCTCTGGAAGTTTTTCCAAACAATGTTTCAAAGCAACCGAGTTATCCGGAGTTTCGTCTTCATCCAATAGATGCAAAACATCCTCCGATTCCATAAAAAAAGTATTGAAATCGACCACTACTTCAGACTCTTTTTTTCTCAACAATTGAAAACAATGATTTTTTGCCACCGTATAAATCCAGGTTCTGAATGTTTTGATTTCATATTCCGGCACTTTAAATAAGAGATCTTCAAAAAGTTGCATTACGGCATCCTCCGCAAGCGAAACATTTTTGAGGTATTTCAAACAAAGCCCATATATCAAGGGGAGATAACGATCATAAAGTTGTCCGAAGTATTCCGTATCACGCGTCTCTTTATAACGTGCCAGAAGGTCTTCGTCCGTAAAATCAACTATATTTCTCTTAAAAAATCGCAAGGAGGAAACTTAAAAAAGATTATTCATCAAAAATATACATCTCGGAAGGATGCATTCGTTTCAGTGCAGTGAGATTTACATCTTTACCGGGTCGGATTCCATATTGTCTCATAGCCATTTCAACCGTTTTGCAAGCCAGTTCGGGATGATTATTATCCCGGCTTAAATGGCACAAATAAATATTTTTCAGATGAAGATCGAATATCGAAGCTAAAAACGCAGCCGTTTCCGCATTGCTCAAATGTCCGGTTCCTTTCATAATTCGTTCTTTAAGAAAGGCAGGATAGTTTCCATGACTTAACATTTCCCGGTCATAATTGGCCTCAATGATTAAATGATTTGCACTTTTTGCATACCGTACAATATTATCATTAATATGTCCGATATCGGTAGCCAATACAAACTTCTGGTTTCTGAACTCAATGCAATAACCCACACATTCGGTAGAATCATGAGGAACCAAAAAAGGAGTAATCCTGAAATCCCGGACAGTTGTAATTTTTTCTACTTCGATTACTCTTTTAGAAGAAGACAATTTGTTTTCCACATAGCGACTGGCTTCAATGCCCCGATGAATAAGTTCTGTCGTATAAATGGGGATATTGAACTTTTCACCCAAACATCCGACAGATTTTATATGATCGGCATGGTCATGAGTAACGAATACTCCCATGATTTGTTCCAACTCGATCCGATTGTCCCGAAGTATTTTTTTGATTGAACGAATACTTATTCCGGCATCCAACAATATGCCATAATCATCCGTTCCAAGGAAATAACAGTTACCACTGCTTCCGCTGGCCAAACTTAAAAATTTCAATCTCATCCGCGCGATTTTAGCATCGCAAATATACAAAAAAAGGGTAAACTCACAATTGTTTTATGCAAGCAGCACGGCAGTATCCGGCTATTCGGAACGAATTATTTTTTCGTTATTTTTATTTTTACGATTTTTGTAGCCGCCAGTTGTTTTTCTTCTGCGGAATTCAGCGCAAAACTCACTACCGAATATTTTCTTGGGGTTTCCGTTTTTTCAATGACAGCTTCTTTTTGCATTACCGGTTTCTCCGAATCATCAGTAAAAGAAAAGATACAATTATAAGTTCCCTTTTCCATAATCAGAAAATAAGCATCCAATAAAGCCTTTGATTTGATTTTACCAAAGAAATCTAAATTTACTCCGGAAACAAAATCGTCCGAATAAGGAATGGGATCATAATATTCTTTAGTAAGTCCTTGATCAAATCCCTCTACCGACTGAACAAATGTTCGTCCGGCCACAGAAGCTACATATTCCGCATGCTCGTCCAATTGCCGGTCAATACTTTTCCCGGCTCCCTTTGCCACGCTTCCCAATGCATCCATAGCCTGTTCGCTAATCTGCTCTCCATTCTCACTAACCGCTTCCGAAACTCCTTCAATGGCGCTCATTCCGATTTTTGTCGCCTTTTTGGTAGCGCTTTTAACACAACCTTCACAAGAAGAAAACAACCATGCCGAAATACACAACATCGACAAAAAGCAATAGTATTTCATACGTATACAATTTATTTATTAAGGTCACATTCCACCCGCATCGCTTATGTATACTGTTTTAGGGCAACCTTTACATGCGGATTTCAGACTATACAGGTTACAAAAATAACTAAAATTTAACAACCAATCATTGAACTACCATAATTTTAGTGACAACCCCTTCGGTTTTATCACTTGCGGAAACCGATGCAAATACGAGATAAATGCCGGGAGCGACGATTTGTCCCCGACGATTCCGGCAATCCCAAGTAAATTGACCTCCTGCCGAAATACCATAAGCCACTACATTTCCGGCCAAATCCGTAACTCTCACATTAGAATCTTTGATTAATCCCGTAACAATCACTTTATTATCCATATCCGGTCTTACCGGATTGGGAAAAGCATATACATTGGAATAATCCGGTTTCCCGGTAATCGCATCTCCCATATAAGAAATCAATCCTTTGTCGGTTCCGATAAATACTTCTCCGGATTCCTGATTGATTACAATGGAATTAATATCATTTGAAATCAACAAGCTATTTTCTTCTGTAAAATTTTCCAATACGGCATCTCCCGAAGCGCTCACCAAAAAGACACCCGATCCTTCCGTACCGATCCATTTTCGGTTGGCCCCGTCCACTGCAATAGTCGTAATTTTTTGTTCAGCCAACAAATAATCTGCTAAGTCCGTCCCGTCATTCTTCGGTATTTTAGGCCTTGAAAATGAAGTGGAAGAAATTTCCGACACCGCTTTTGATCCCGGATATGTATAGGGTCCGTTATCCGTACCGATCCAAATGGTACCATCCAAATCTTCTATCGCACAAAAAAAAGCGGTTGCATTCTTATCTCCGATATTTATTGTGGTTGCATATCCGCTATGTCCCGTAGCCGGATCCAATGCAAATACGCGCGTAGCCCCTCTGGGTACGGTAATCCAGATTATTCCTTTACGGGTAACAAAAAGATTTCCCAAGTTTCCATTACTGCTAAGTTCCGACAAATAATATGCTTCCCAAGTTTTATCGGCAGAATACCGATGCAATCCGTTCAGCGAAACATTATTGGTTGCATTGGCCACATATAAATTATTATCCGGATCAAAACCCATCCCGTTTGTTCTCACAAAGGTTCGATTACCGGCCACAGACGAACCCAATGTACTGTTATTCATGGAATGAAGCATATCAAACTTATTATCTTTAAATTCATACACTCCGTCTCCCCATGAAGAAACAAAATATCGATTGGGATCCCGGGGATCTACCGCTATATTTACAAAATCACGGCAGGTCAATTCGACCTGTTTGCCTAACGCTTCCTCATCTAAATTAAACCATTCCCCCTTCTCCAATATCATCAACGTTCCGGGCCGATCGGCTCGATCTATATCGGCATCTCCCGCTCCTCCGACGACAAACAACTTATTATGAGCAAAACTCATGCGATAAGCATAATTTCGTTTAGGGCTGTTTTTTGTAAGTCCCTGCAAAACAAATGTATGTTCGGATCCGGTTCCTTTCTGTACTCCGGTTAAACCCGAAGTGCCTCGAGCCAACCAATAAATATCTTTATTATTCAAATGGCTGATATCATTTCCTCCCACATTATTCCATTCCACCTTATTATTCAAATCCGAATAAAATGCAACAGAAGATTCTTTTACCAATACCAATTGATCATTTAACAAGGTTACTCTATTAAAAGGTCCTCCGGTCAAGAGAGTTACGTTCCGGGCTGCATCCATATAAAACACCCCGTTTATTTTCCCCCACCCCTCGCTGCTGTTTTGATAAAAACACAAGCGGTCCTTAAATACAAAAAATTTCTCCGCTCGTCCTTCTTCCCTGCCCTCATACGGATTGGGATCGTAACGCTCCCAATTTTGTTCATCTTTCAAGTTAGCCGAAAGAAGTCCTCTTCGAAACCCATTTACAGTAGCCACATAAATATAATCTCCGAAAATACATACCGACTTGCATTTAGAACTCAACGGATAAGTATCTTTTATTTCCTTTCGTTTCAAATCGACCACTACGATTCCGAAAGCAGCTGATAAATATGCTTCGGTCCCTATTATTTCCAGATTAAATATTTCTTTATCCTGAAGGTAAATATTATCCTTTATAAAAGGTAAATTATAAATTCCGTCATTCGTAAAAATATCTATATTGGAATTGCGGTAAACAATCACCAACGATTTGGTTTCGTTATTAAACACCAAATAAGCAATGTCCGTATCATTGAGTCCGTCCGCCTTCGAGTAAAACCGGACTTCTTCATCTTCCGGAGAATAAGAAAGCAACGACCCGTCATACACAGCAAAAACTTTATTGGTTGTCTCGGCGACCAGCTCTGCATTCTGATAAGCAGGGTAAGGTGTCCAGGATCCCACGGAATGTTGCGCCGTTAACAGAGATGAAAAAAAGAAAAAAGAGCACATCAAGGTGCTGATTTTCCCGATTGATCTGATTTTCATTTTTTACCGATTAATAATATTATTTCTCTTGCAATGAGTTGAGTCCGGAGATGAGTTGCCGAACTGCTTTTGCCCGGTGGCTGATTTTATTCTTTTCTTCATTACCCAATTCGGCAAATGTGTAGGAATATCCGTCAGGAATAAAAACCGGATCATAACCGAATCCTCCGGCTCCTCTGAGCTCTTCGATAATGGTTCCAAGTATCTCTCCCTCATACAAATATTCCTTTCCATTGCGGATCAATGCAATAACGGTTCGGAAACGCGCCTTCCGATCCTCTATTCCGGACATCTCTTCCAATAATTTCCGGACATTGGCCGATGTATCTCTTGAATCGCCGGCATAACGGGCAGAATGAACACCCGGCGCATTATGCAGCGCCTTTACCTCCAACCCCGTATCATCCGCAAAACAATCATAATTATATTTCTCTTTCACATACATCGCCTTTAGAAGGGCATTTCCTTCCAAGGTATCTGCCGTTTCCGGAATATCTTCAAAACAACCGATATCACTCAAACTCAATATTTGATATTCACTTCCGAGAATTTCCCGGACTTCTTTCAACTTATGTTGATTATTGGTAACAAAAACTAATTCATTCATTGATAAATATAACGAATAAATTTTGAAAAACGTATGTTATGTTCTTTTATTTGGCACAACAACCTCTTTGGACTGATTATGTAATTTCTTAACCGGCATTGTCACGAGTCAAGAAACACAGTATATATCAATTAAACAAACCGGGAATTATTCTCTTAACAATCTGCGTTGAACAAGTGAAATAAAGAATCTTTTCTCCGAGCCATACGATTCGACAATGCGGGACAGACGCTCGGGAGAGTATTTTTCTTCATTCCCGGCACTGTCTTTATAAATCATATTATCAAAAATATCTTCCGACCAAGAAGCGGTCCGGTTTTTATTATTCTTATATTTCAATGCACCAAAAATATCAACATCATATTCTTCTTGAAAATCACTTTGACCCGCATACCGGTCTATCAACGAAAAAAACAATCCGACTTCATTTCTCGACTCTTGTTGCATTAATACACTCTTGAACTCCTTCGAATATTTTATTTCATTATTGCGTGTATCCTTATAAACCAGATCTTCAAAAATATTTTCAGCCAAAGAAGCCTTAAAATTTCGTCCTTCCTCATAAATTATATTTCCATGTATGTCTCGTTTATATTCTTCTATTCTGTTGATTTTACTGTCTGATACCTCAATTAAAAACTTAAAAATATCCCGGTCATCATAAAACTTATGCGGAAAGATATCTTCTTTTATATTTTTCGCATACGTCACTTTATTTCCTCGACTGTCCTCGTATACTTTATCACCAAACACATTAGTGGAAAACTCGGCTCTTATCCCTTCCTTGTTTTCATATTGTAAATTCCCTCGAATATCTTCCGTTATTTTTCCTCTAAAATGCCTATCTTTATTCGGTCTTTTTTGAGCCAAGAGGTTTAATGACAAAATGACTGTTATAATTAAGAAAAAATACCTTTTCATGACACCGATTGTTTTTAATTGTGAATACAAAACAGAACAAAGGTTTAAAAAAATAAGGAAGGTTAACGGCAAGAAATATCAAAGATCGTTAAATTTTGCACAAAACGAACTGTTCGCGTACACGGCAAGTCATAAAATAAAGTATATTTGTACAAAACTTAATAAATTATGATCTTCGGATTCAATCTTTAATCTTTTTAGAATTATGAAAATAACTCTATTTTTCGCTTTTTTGTGTTTTTTTTTCATCGGACATGCACAAACTTATACTTGTACTTTTACCAATCGGTCCGACCAACCTATCCGGGATTACACGGCAGAGATTCCCCTCCGGCAATTAAAGGATTTACCATTAGGAGAATACGTAGCATTTGATGGAGAGGAGAATGTTCCGGTAGAAATATCAACCGATTTAAAAGGAAACCAAACAATCATTTTTCCTATCGACTTATTTAATCCAAAAGAAAGTAAAACAATCAAGATCATTCCGGGGCAATCTCCTTCCTATCCCAAACGGACTTATGCAGAAATTGCACATAAGATCGGAGGTAAATTTGAAGGGCATCAATACAAAGGGGAATATTCGTGGATAAAACCCAACTATTTGCGCCAGCCCGATCATTTCAGAGATCATGCCTATTATATTAAATATGAAGGACCGGGGTGGGAAAGCGATAAAGTCGGATTTCGTTTTTATCTGGACCAACGGAATGCTATCGATGTATTTGCAAAAAAAACACCGGGAATCGTATTGCCTTTTGTAGGCGTAGACGGCTATGACTCTTATCATGAACCGGCCCTATGGGGGATGGACAATATGAAAGTCGGAAAAGCATTGGGAATCGGGTCCATTGCCATTTGGGACGGGCAAAAAGCAGTGCGGGTAGAAGAAAATGACAGTGTGATCTGTTACATACCGAAAGACGGAAAAATACGCTCGCAAGTAATGACTACTTATTACGGATGGAATGCAAACGGAACAAAATGCACCTTAAAATCCCTTATTTCCATCGATGCAGGCAGCCGAGCTTCTCGTATGGAATTGCAGGCAGCCGGTCCGGTAAAAAATCTGGCCACCGGCATTGTAAAAATCAAAGATACGGAGTATTGGATACGGGAAAATAAAAACGGAGAATGGTCTTATATGGCTACTTGGGGCAAACAAAGCCTCAATAACGATATGATGGGGTTGGCTGTTTTCTTCAAGACAAAACAACTGCAAGAAATAACGGAAGACGAGTTGAACCATGTTGTGGTATTGAAACCGGAAAACGGTTATGCAGAATATTACTTTATGCCGACATGGGAATTGGATTGGGACCCGGTGGTTACCAAGGAAAAATTCATGGAATGCATCGGCGAGGTACTGAACCGTCTAAATAATCCGATACAAAGAAATTAATTTTTAAATACAATAATAATTCATTAAACTCAGCAATCATGAAAACTTTTATGGATGATAATTTTGTGTTGCAAACAGAAACGGCACAATATCTTTATCACGAACATGCGAAAAAACTGCCTATTATTGATTATCATTGTCATCTGATTCCGGAATACATCGCCAACGATCACCGGTTTGACAACCTCGGACAAATCTGGCTGGAAGGCGATCATTATAAATGGAGAGCAATGCGTACCAACGGAATAGAAGAACGTTTTTGTACCGGGAAAGACACCTCCGATTGGGAGAAGTTTGAGAAATGGGCCGAAACCGTGCCTTATACCATGCGCAACCCTCTTTACCACTGGACTCACTTGGAATTAAAAACAGCCTTTGGTGTTACAAAAATCCTAAAACCGGAAACGGCCAAAGAAATATACGATGAATGTACAGCCCAATTGCGTACTCCGGAATACGGCGCTCGGGGATTAATGAAAAAATACAATGTGGAAGTGGTATGCACCACCGATGATCCGATCGATTCGTTGGAACATCATTTAGCATTGCAAAAAGAAGGTTTTTCAATTAAAGTATTACCCACTTGGCGTCCGGACAAAGCAATGGCCGTTGAAAATGCGGAAAATTACCGAAACTATGTTGAAACACTTTCCGAAGTATCCGGCGTATCCATCAGTCAGTTTTCGGATCTGATTACTGCACTTCGGGCTCGCCATGATTTTTTTGCTTCGGCAGGATGCAAACTTTCGGATCACGGAATCGAAGAATTTTATGCAGAAGATTATACTCAATCGGAAATTGACACTATTTTCAATAAAGTATACGGAGGAAAAGAATTAACCAAAGAAGAGGTCCTTAAATTCAAATCGGCCATGCTGGTAGAAGGAGCCATTATGGATTGGGAAAAAGGATGGACCCAACAATTTCACTATGGAGCTATCCGCAACAACAACACCCGTTTGTTTAAGCAATTAGGCCCGGATACCGGTTTTGATTCTATAGGAGATTTTACCATAGCCAAGGCGATGTCTAAATTTTTTGATCGTCTGGATACAGACAACAAATTAGCCAAGACCATCATTTATAATTTGAATCCTCGGGATAATGATTTGATTGCAACAATGATCGGCAATTTCCAAGACGGATCGGTAGCGGGAAAAATACAATTCGGTTCCGGTTGGTGGTTTTTGGATCAAAAACTCGGAATGGAATCACAAATGAACTCCTTATCCGTATTGGGATTATTAAGCCGTTTTGTAGGTATGTTGACCGATTCCCGAAGTTTTCTGTCTTATCCCCGACATGAATATTTCCGACGCATTTTGTGTAATTTAATCGGGAATGATGTAGAAC
The DNA here is from genome assembly GCA_036787725.1 of Bacteroidales bacterium. Lineage (GTDB taxonomy): Bacteria > Bacteroidota > Bacteroidia > Bacteroidales > Azobacteroidaceae > DAIQOU01. The sequence continues at coordinate 9,429 of DAIQOU010000011.1, read as the reverse complement.
AAGGGTTATTGCCGGCTTCCGAATTGCCATTCATGGGAAAATTGGTAGAAAATGTTTCCTATTATAATGCAAAGAATTTCTTTAATTTTTAGTCTCAATAAAAAGAATGAGACTGAATTAAATGACAACAAGATACAGTCTTAAGCAAATTTAATTACATTTGCATCCCTAAGAGATTATTTTATTGACAAAATAGAACTTATATATTAATTATCAATTGAAAATGAAAAAAGTCGTAACTTTTGGAGAGATCATGCTTCGATTGGCAACTCCCGGTTATCAACGGTTTATTCAATCTGTAAATCTCAATGCTACCTTTGGCGGAGGAGAAGCCAATGTAGCTGTTTCTCTATCAAATTACGGAATTCCTACGGACTTTGTAACCCGGTTACCTCAAAACGATATCGCCGCATGGTGTATTTCCGAATTAAGAAAATACAATGTCGGAACGGAAAATATCCTTCGAGGCGGTGACCGGGTAGGTATTTATTTTTTAGAGACCGGTGCCGTTTCCAGAGCATCTAAAGTGGTATACGATCGGGCGAATTCGTCGATTGCAGAAATTAAGCCCGGGATGGTCAATTGGAAAGAAGTGTTTAAGGATGCTCAATGGTTTCATTGGACCGGCATCACACCGGCTCTTTCCCAAGGAGCCGCCGATGCTTGTTTGGAGGCGATAAAAACGGCGAATGAAATGGGAATTACCGTTTCCACCGATCTGAATTACCGGAAAAATCTTTGGAAATACGGAAAAACAGCCTCCGAAGTAATGCCGACTTTGGTAGAAGGTTGCGATATCATTCTCGGGAATGAAGAAGATGCAGAAAAAGTATTCGGAATTAAACCGGAAGGATTTGATGTAGCCCATACGGGAGGAGAAGTAAATGCCGCAGAATTTGAATCGGTTTGTACTCAAATGATGAAAAAATTCCCTCGGGCAAAGAAAGTAATCATTACCCTGCGAGGGTCTATCAACGCCAATCATAATACTTGGGGCGGTTGCTTATATGCAGACGGTAAGCTTTACCAATCCAAACGATATGACATTACGCATATTGTAGACCGTGTCGGAGGAGGAGATTCTTTTATGGGTGGATTGATCTACGGATTGATCTCTTATCCGGCAGACGATCAAAAAGCATTGGATTTTGCAGTAGCAGCTTCCTGTTTAAAACACACCATCTATGGAGATTTCAATTTAGTAACAGTGGCTGAAGTAGAAAACTTAATGAAAGGAGACGGATCCGGACGTGTATCCAGATAAATTATCCATTAACTCAATTTAAAAAATAGGAAATTATGATGACTCAATTTTCATTGGAAGGAAAAATTGCCTTAGTAACGGGAGCTTCTTACGGGATCGGCTTCGCCATTGCAAAAGCGCTGTCGGACGCCGGTGCAACCATTGTATTTAATGATATTAATGCTGATTTGGTTCAAAAAGGAATCGCTTCTTACAAAGAAGAAGGAATAAAAGCACACGGATATGTTTGTGATGTTACGAATGAAGATGCGGTAAATGCCTGGATAGCTCAAGTGGAGAAAGAAGTGGGTACAATCGACATCTTGGTCAACAATGCAGGCATTATTAAACGTATTCCCATGATAGAGATGAGTGCAGCCGAGTTTCGCCAAGTCATTGATGTGGATCTCAATGCTCCTTTTATCGTTGCCAAAGCCGTTCTTCCCGGCATGATTAAGAAAGGACATGGTAAGATCATTAATATTTGCTCCATGATGAGCGAATTGGGCCGCGAAACCGTATCGGCCTATGCCGCTGCCAAAGGAGGACTGAAAATGTTAACTCGTAACATTGCGTCCGAATACGGAGAATACAATATTCAATGTAACGGCATCGGTCCGGGTTATATTGCGACCCCGCAAACCGCTCCTTTGCGGGAAGACGGACATCCGTTCAATTCTTTTATTATTTCAAAGACTCCGGCTGCTCGTTGGGGTGAACCGGAAGATTTGGCAGGCCCTGCGGTATTTCTGGCATCGGAAGCATCTAACTTTGTAAACGGACATATCCTGTATGTAGATGGAGGTATTTTAGCCTATATAGGAAAACAACCCAAATAAAACAGCATAAAGAAGGTGTGTCAAAAGACCAATTGTTTTTTGAATAAGTTACGGATTGTAAGTTTCGTCCGGGAGAAAGGAAGAAAGGGGAAAGGCGCGAAAGCGCGAAGGGAAGGAAGAAAGCCCTGTCGGGGTAATTGCTTACAATTCGTAATCCAAGCGGGAAATTCCCGCACTTTTGACACACCCTCTTTTATTCATTATCATCATTAATTATGGCAAGATTTACAAGAATACAAGTATGTCAGACAATGATAGAAACCGGAATGGTACCGGTTTTTTATCATAAAGATATCGAAATAGCCAAACAAGTATTAAAAGCTTGTTATGAAGGAGGAGTCAGAGCTTTTGAATTCACCAATCGTGGTGACTTCGCTCATGAAGTATTTGGGGAGTTAATCAAATTTGCAGCCAAAGAATGCCCGAAAATGATATTGGGCATCGGATCGGTAGTAGATGCCGGAACTGCGTCCCTCTATCTTCAGTTGGGTGCTAATTTTGTGGTAGGTCCATTATTGAATCCCGACATATTTAAAGTGTGCAATCGTCGTCAGGTTCCTTATACACCCGGATGCGGGTCGGTAAGCGAAATCGGATATGCACAAGAACTGGGCGCCGAAATCGTAAAAGTATTCCCGGCAGGAAATGTAGGCGGCCCTTCGTTTGTAAAAAATGTAAAAGCCCCCATGCCTTGGTCCAATCTGATGGTTACCGGCGGAGTAGAACCGACAGAACAAAATCTGAGCCAATGGTTTAATGCAGGAGTTGCTTGTGTAGGAATGGGTTCCAATCTATTCCCCAAAGAGGTGATCGAATTAAAAGATTGGGGAAAAATTACCGATTTATGCAAATCTGCTTTTAAGATCATCGAGAAAGTAAGAACTAAAAAATAATCATATTCTAATATCATGAATGTAAATAATCAAAAAATGACCAACTATCGTTGGATGATTTGTGCGATGCTTTTCTTCGCAACGACCATCAACTACATGGACCGACAGGTATTGTCGCTTACATGGAAAGATTTCATTGCGACTGAATTTCATTGGACCAATACGCATTACGGCTATATCACGATGTTCTTTTCGGGATTTTATGCCCTCTGCATGCTTTTCGCCGGCCGTTTTGTTGATTGGCTGGATACCAAAAAAGGCTTTTTATGGGCTATCGGAATTTGGTCGTTAGGAGCTTGTCTGCATGCTTTTTGCGGAATTGCTACTTCCGGGCTTGTGGCAGGGCAATGGTTTGTCGGATTTGAAGAAGCAAGACATATTATCGGAACTGTAGATGATGTAGGAAAAGTAATTAACATCAGTGTAACTTTATTTATTCTTGCTCGTGCCGTACTGGCTCTCGGAGAAGCCGGTAACTTCCCGGCGGCCATCAAGGCGACAGCTGAATATTTCCCTAAAAAAGACCGTGGTTTCGCTACCAGTATCTTCAATGCCGGAGCACAAATCGGTGCTTTATTGGCTCCTCTGACTATTCCTTTAATTGCCAAATATTACGGATGGGAAATGTCATTTATCATTATCGGTGCCCTGGGTTTTATTTGGATGGGATTCTGGGTATTTGTGTATAAAAAGCCGGAAAAGAATCCGAAAGTAAATGCCGCAGAATTAGCCTATATCAATCAAGATGAAGTCTCGCATAATCCCACTGAAGAAAAAGTAGAACAAGCACAAACCAAAAAGTTGTCTTTTGCGGATTGCTTCAAGTTCAAACAGACCTGGGCCTTTGCTGTAGGTAAATTTATGACTGATGGTGTGTGGTGGTTTTATCTGTTTTGGGTACCGGCCTACTTAAGTTCCGTATATAACATGCCTTCATCCGATCCTAAAGCGCAAATAGCGATCTTTACACTCTATGGAATTTCGATGTTATCCTTGATTGGCGGATGGTTACCCACATTTTTTGTAGATAAAAAAGGAATGAATCCGTATGCCGGAAGAATGCGTGCCATGTTAATCTTTGCATTCTTTCCGTTACTGGCATTATTAGCACAACCATTAGGACATATATCCTATTGGGTTCCGGTAGTAATCATTGGTATTGCCGGCGCAGCTCATCAAGCCTGGTCTGCTAATATTTTTTCTACTATTGGAGACATGTTCCCTAAATCAGCAATTGCAACCATAACCGGGATTGGAGGTATGGCCGGAGGAATCGGAGCCATGGCCATTAACTTGGGTTCAGGTTCTTTGTTTGATTTTACTCAAAAAAACTGGAGTACCGTAAACGGACAAGGCTTGCTTGAGAGGTTTCCTCAGTTGCAAACTTCAGAAGGTACGCAAATGCTTTTGAAAGAAAACAATGTTGGGAGTATTGAAGAATTGTTGAAGTCATTGGCAGCTTCAGGCGAAACGGTGGTCAACGGTATCAACTCGGGCTATATGATTATTTTCTCAATTTGTGCCGTAGCTTATCTGATCGGATGGATTATTATGAAAGTATTGGTCCCGAAATATAAGCCTATTGTTCTCGAATAATTAATTCTATGATCTATATCTGATTTCTTTGAGAGTGTGTCAAAAGTACGGATATTTTCCTGCCTTTTGACACACCCTCATTTAATAATAAAAACATGAAAGAATTAAATAAAACAACAGTAAATAAGCCGGAACTTCCGGTAAAAGTACTCCAATTCGGAGAAGGAAATTTTCTCCGCGCATTCGTTGATTGGATGATCGACAAAGCCAATCAAGTCGGAGTTATGAATCACGGAGTAGTAGCAGTACAACCCATTGCTCAAGGAATGGCAGAAATGTTGAAAAAACAGGACTGCCTGTATCATGTATATTTGGAAGGAGTCAAAGACAAACAACCGGTAAAAGAAATTGCATTGGTAAAGAGCATGATGGATGTGTTGAATCCATACGAACAATATAAGCAATACGAAGAATTATTGTTGAGTCCGAGCTTGGAAATGATTATCTCGAATACAACGGAGGCCGGAATTCGTTATGAAGAAGGAGATGATATAAATGCACAGCCTCCCAAATCCTATCCGGCCAAAATGACAGCTCTCCTTTACAAGCGGTTTAAGAAATTCAACGGAAATCCCGAGAAAGGATTATTGATCATTTGTTGCGAATTAATTGAAGATAACGGTTCTACCTTACGCGAATATGTATTGCAACATGCAGAAGCAAATAACCTCGGTACCGATTTTATCGATTGGGTAAAAACGAATAATCACTTTTACGATACGTTGGTTGATCGGATTGTACCGGGTTTTCCCAAAGAAAATATTGACGAAATTAAAGCAGAATTGGGATTCAATGATAATTTGGTTGTCAAAGGCGAATATTTTCATGTGTGGGCTATCGGTGGGGATCCGGTTATTAAGGAAAAATTCCCTTTAGACAAAGCCGGACTCAATGTGCTTTTTATGGACGACATTAAAGATTTCCGGGCTAAAAAAGTACGTATCCTTAACGGTTCACATACAGCGATGGTTCCTGTCGGCTTACAAATGGGATGTCAAACTGTAATGGATGCATTCAATACTCCTTTAGTTGAAAAGTTTATTAATACCATGGTAGATACAGAGGTGCTTCCGGTAATCAACGAAGATCCTACCGAATTAAAAGCCTTCGCCGCCAAAATATTGGAACGCTTTTATAATCCTTATCTGAAACATTACCTGAAAGATATTTCACTCAACTCTTTGTCAAAATGGGAAACACGTGATTATCCTACCGTGTACGATAACAGTCGACAATTAAATAAGCTCGCTAAGCTTACCACGTTTTCTTTTGCAGCATTACTTCTATTGTATAGCGGGAAATCGGAAATCGAATTTACACCCAATGATACTCCCGAGTTTATTGACTTCATTGTATCATCTTTCAATCCGAAGCATATTGAAGGATGGGTAAACGGGATAATCAATAATAAACAAATCTGGAAAGAAGATTTGGCCGGAATACCGGGATTCGCAGCTGCCGTAACTTCGGACGTCAAGTTGATTTTAGATAAAAAAATGAAAGGGGCATTGGAAGATATCCTCGGATAATTTAACAGAAGACACATCATGGCTATAGGATGCTTATATTGCGAAAGAAACGAAACAATGCATAATCTGATGATCGAGGTATGCAAGCTCAGTGTTTCCACTGTTTTTTTATTTAAAGAACAAACCTACCAAGGACGATGTATCGTCACTTACAAAGATCATAATGTCGAACTTTTTGAATTAAACGACGATGATCTGTTGGCGTATATGAAGGATGTCAATAAAGTGGCTCGAGCGATCCAAGAGCTTTTTGGCCCGGAAAAGATTAATTACGGCGCTTATTCGGACAAACTTAAGCACTTGCATTTCCACTTGGTTCCCAAATACGTAAACGGACCGGATTTTGGCGGAGTATTTTCAATGAATCCGCAACAACATTATTTGTCGGAAGCTGTCTATAAAAAGATGGTTGAAGATCTTAAAAGCAAATTGGCATGAATAAGTTTTTGATTATTAATCCGGCAGATAATGTAGCGGTGGCCATTCAAAAACTGGAAGAAGGAGAGACACTGGGCATTAACGGAACCTTGTTGACAGTAAAGACACCGATAGAAACCGGACATAAGTTTTCAATAACCGATATTTCCGCAGGAGAAAATGTAATTAAATACGGTTTTCCGATCGGTCATGCCACCCGGCCCATTCAGCCGGGAGAACATGTGCACGTTCACAATGTAAAAACAAATTTGCATGATAATCTGCAATATACCTATTCTCCGGTGAAAATAACCTCGGATATCCCATTAAGTTCCCTGAAAATAAAAGGTTATCTTCGCTATAATGGGGACATGGGAATTCGAAATGAATTGTGGATTGTTCCGACAGTGGGATGTGTAAACGGGCAAGCACAAGCCATCATTGAACGTGTAAAAAAGGAATTGGACATTTCACATATTGATGACATTCGAGTCTATACTCATAACTACGGCTGCTCTCAACTCGGTGATGACCATGTAAATACTCAAAAAGCATTGGCAGCTCTGGCTAAACATCCCAATGCCGGTGGAGTATTGGTTTTTAGTTTAGGCTGTGAAAATAATCAACAAGCCGACTTTAAAAAGGTCATGGGCAGTTGGGATGAAACTCGGGTACAATTTTTAATTGCTCAGGAAGTAGAAGATGAAATCGAAGAAGGATTCCGGCTCATGAAAAGCTTGGTACAACGGATGAAAAAAGATAAGCGAGAAGATTTACCGCTCTCTCTTCTGAAAGTAGGACTCAAATGCGGCGGAAGCGACGGTTTTTCCGGAATAACAGCCAATCCGTTGGTTGGTCGATTTTCCGACTGGTTGATTGCACAAGGAGGATCTACCATTCTGACAGAAGTACCGGAAATGTTCGGAGCCGAAACCATTTTAATGAATCGGGCAACCGATGAATCTGTTTTTAAAGAAACAGTAAAATTGATCAATAATTTTAAGGAATACTTCCGGAAATTTGATCAGCCGATTTATGAAAATCCTTCTCCGGGAAATAAAGCCGGCGGAATCACAACATTGGAAGATAAATCCTTGGGGTGTACACAAAAAGGGGGAACTGCTCCTGTAGTAGATGTATTGGATTATGGAGAACCGATCAAAAAAAGAGGATTGAATCTGTTGAATGCTCCGGGAAACGATTTGGTTGCAGCTTCTTCTTTAGCCATCTCCGGATGCCAACTCGTTCTTTTTACAACCGGCAGAGGTACTCCTTTCGGAAGTTTTGTACCTACGATGAAGATATCCACCAATTCCCGGCTATATCATTTTAAAAAGAATTGGATTGATTTCAATGCCGGCGCTTTGTTAGAGGGTGAAAATGCCGACAGTGTTTTAAATCGTTTTATCGACTTTATCATTGAAGTTTCAAACGGAAAAAAATTACGACATGAAGAGACCGGGTTCAAAGAAATAGCCATCTTTAAATCGGGTGTAACGCTTTAAGAATAAATATATTTCTCTTTATTTATTCTTTCATTTTCATCATAAAAACAGGGTAAAATCACGATATGATTTTACCCTGTTTTTAGTTGAATTTCTTCAGAGAATAAGCCTAACCCTTCCCTACAGAAGGGATTGTTTTTATTTTTGGTTATTCTCTTTCAAACTCAAAAAATATATAAATAATATAACCTTATTATTTAACAAAACGTAATGCAATTTCCCGATCCTCTGCTCTGGCATCATTGGATTCCGAAGCAGCATGTTTTGCATATTCATCTCCATATCCTTCTGTTCTAACAATCCGGGAGCCTAAACCTCTTGCCTCCAACATTGATTCGATGGTTTTAGCTCTTTCTTTGGATATTTCCATATTCACATCTTCAGAACCTACTTTATCTGCAAATCCGCCAATCATGATTTTTGCATCTTTAAAATGATTCAAAATGGTTGCAAGATTATCCAATTGTATTTTGGATTCATTTTTTAATTCTGTCGCACTGTTAAATTCGAAGGCTAAATTATCAAATCTAAACCATTTCTTTTTCAAGTCATCAGCAGAAGCATTTTTATATTCATCCGACTGTAAGAACTTAACAATTTCATCCTCTACACCTCCTTTATAAGCTTTCAATATAGTTCCTCCGGGAAGAGTCACCTCTGTAGCCGTTCTTTGAATTCCCGGATTGGCCGGTTGTTCAATGGGTTTTACTTTCACTGTATCGGTAATGGCTGCAGGAGGCAATTCAACCGATTTCTTACTACACGATCTCCACAAGAAAAAGAGTAATAATAAAAGTAATAACAAAACAACCCAAATGATCCAATTGCGATTCTTCTTAGTTTCAGGTTCATTTTGTGAGTTAGGGGTATGTAATACCGAAGAAAGTCCGAATGCCTTTACAATGCCACTCGGAATCAACTTCGCAAACGAACTTTTTTGTTTATTCAGTTCGGAAAAAAGTTCCGGTAAACTCCAATTTTTCTCTATTAATTTATTTCCTAAAAATCCGGCTACAACCGGTGCAAGCATAGATATCAACCGATTTGTAGCAGGTTTAGATATGCCGGCATCTTCTGCGATCGGACCGGTAAAGTCAGCAGCCTTATCACCCAACAAATGTTGCAGGAAATCATCGCCTATCCGTTGCTGGTCTTTGGTGGGAGTTTCCCGACAAATATTCTCCAAATCGGATAAGATATTCAGATTTCCGGCTTCACTTAAAATGTTTTTTATTTGAGGAGTATTGCCTCTCTTTAATAAGACACCTAAAAGGGAAGGAATGATAGATGAAATGCCTTTTGAAATATTAAAATCATTTTCTCCCACTACTTCAGCCGCTTTAGATATTAAATTAGGACTTATAAAGCTTTTTAACGAATCTACAAAATTTTCCATAACTTACTTAT
>DAIQOU010000237.1:0-6985 GCA_036787725.1 Bacteroidales bacterium | reverse complement strand
AAGGAAGACAAAGATATTGTCTATAAATTAAGTTTAGAAAGAAGATTGGTCCGCAAGTTTCGCTTACGCTACACATACGGATAAGCATGATTTCGTTCCTGCCGGGACTTACAGGCGGCCTTGAGGCGATAACATCGGCAAGCTGCAGTCGGCATTGTTATGCAACCTACGGTTGCCGTTAAACCGGCTATTCTTTTCAAGAGTATTATCCGGATACTTTCACCCTTCGCGCCTTCACCCTTTCACCCTTCGCGCCTCTCAGTACTTATACTCTAATTTCCCCACCAACAGTTCCAACCTGTTAATGAGTTTATGCAAAATAATAAGCGGGATCATCCCGAATATTCCAAAAGAACAATCTATCAATCGCCAATAAAAAGGTATTTGTCGAATAGAACCGCAGATAAGCGCCAAAGGAATAACGCCAATACAAGCAATCATTCCGAAATAAACGATCCAATGATTTCGGACAGGTTTTGTATAAACGCCGATAAAAGCTGTAGCAATCACCAAATGAGAAAACGCTAACCAATCGGTCCCGTAAGCCAGAAAAGGATAGTTGGTATGGGTATCGATCAGTCCCCGATAAACGGTTATGATCCAACGTTCCAATCCGGTGTAAACTTCAGGAGGATTATGGGGCGATATAGAAAGTATGTTACACAGCAACTCCATTTCCCACAGCAGAGGAAAGGCAGTAATCCCCGAACCTACCAATGCCAATATAAAAAATACAGTCCACAATCGAATGGTTTTCAGCAGTTTTTTCTCTTGATCCATAATATCCTATTTTATTGCATTACTTCCAATGGTTTTCATATGCACTCCTCCCCGGATGTATAACACAACCTCTTGATCGTTTTGCAAACTTATCAAAAAATAATTTATCTCGGGAGGAAAAGAAGGAATAAAACGGTTCCTTTTTTCTCCGCCCGATTCCGATTCGACAATCGATCCAAGTCAAGAAAGAGCAAAGATACCCATTATCCCGGTTGATTCACCCAATAACACGGCATGCTTCAAAACAAAATAAATTCTCAATAGTATTTAACGAAGATGTATTTCTTTATAAAAAGCACAGTGAATAACCCGTTAAAACCCGATAATGAGACCGATTTGAACTCCTGTTTTACGGTCTTATTTCGGAGCGACGGACAAACAGGATGCAATTATGCTCTGCATTGACATTCTATTATGTTTAATTGAAGAGAGAAAGCAGACGATACTTTATATTAGCAAATCCCTATACAACTATTAACCAGACTATTATTATTTTCATTGATAAAATTCTCTTCCCGTTAAGTCGATCGTACGAAAAGATGTATTCCTGCTCGAAATGTATTCTGCAGTGAAAACCGAACTAATAATATGCTATTGAAACTGCAACCGGAAAACAACTTGTTCTCCAAGGAAAAAGTACGTTGCTGCAAAATGCAACTTCATCTTGCTGCAAAATGCAATCGCAAATTGCTGCAACTTGTGAAAGTGTTTTGCTGCAAAACGAAAGTGCAAGTTGCAGCAAAACAAGAACGCATATTGCAGCAACATGCAGTTCCTCCGAAAAAAGAAAATTATATTTTCAAAAATAAATCAATCTTATCTTATTGAATATAAATTTTCCCATTCTCCTTTATCTTCTGCTAATTTGATCCGCATCTCTTACTTCGTTGGTCTTGATCTTTTCTTCGCTTGGTCTTGATCTCCCGCCCAAGAGATCAAGATCTCTTCTCTGCCCGATAAAGCATTATTTCTAAACACTTAAAATAATCTTTTTTCAAAGTAACCGGCATAAAAACCGGCATGAGGCGAAACAAGTCACAGCAAACACTTAACAAGGAGCAACACATACCCTGTTACCGGACTCTTTTTGTCTGTTAAACCGCAAGGAACAATGATCCTAAAAAAGGCTCTGATTTTCTTTCAATCAATAATCCGGCCAACCGATGTTAAGAGTTATATTTTTACATTATTTAGGCCCTTTGCGTCAAAAAAAATTGTAACTTTGTTCACCTTTTCAATGGGAAAATAAACAACTGTCAACTAAGCTTTTCAGTTATTCAACTTTATATAAAAACAACTGATTATTTATCAATGAGTGAAGAAATAAAAAACAATCCCGGAAACGGGGGAGACTATTCAGCGGATAGTATCCAGGTATTAGAAGGTTTGGAAGCGGTCAGAAAACGGCCGGCTATGTACATCGGAGATATCAGCCATAAAGGATTACATCACTTAGTATACGAAGTCGTGGATAATTCCATTGACGAAGCATTGGCAGGATATTGTACACGGATCGATGTGGTTATTAATGAAGACAATTCTATTTCTGTTTCAGATGACGGACGGGGAATTCCGGTCGATTATCATGAAAAAGAAAAAAAATCGGCACTGGAAGTTGTTTTAACCGTACTGCATGCAGGAGGTAAATTCAACAAAGATTCATATAAAGTATCGGGCGGTTTGCATGGAGTAGGTGTATCTTGTGTGAATGCTCTGTCTACCCACCTGCGGGCGGAAGTACATCGTGACGGTCAAATATATATGCAGGAATATTGCTGCGGAAAACCTCAAGAGGAAGTTACCATCATTGGGAAAACAGATAAAACCGGAACAATCATTACGTTCAGACCCGATGATTCCATCTTCATTGTTACGGAATACAAGTATGAAATTCTGGCCGGCAGGTTGCGGGAATTGGCTTATCTGAATGCAGGCATAACCCTTACATTAACAGACAGAAGGGTTGTTAATGAAGACGGCTCTTTCAAATCCGAAAAATTCTATTCTTCCGAAGGTCTGAAAGAATACGTGAGATTTATCGATATGGCCAAAGAACGTCTGATAGAAAACATTATTCATATCGTGACGGAAAAACAAGGTATTCCGGTGGAGGTAGCGATGACATACAATACATCTTATATCGAAAATGTATATTCGTATGTTAACAATATTAATACAATCGAAGGGGGAACACATCTCGCCGGATTCAGAAGGGGACTTACGCGTACGTTGAAAAAGTATGCGGAAGACTCCAAAATGCTGGAAAAACTAAAGATCGAAATCAGCGGAGACGATTTCCGAGAAGGGCTCAGCGCCGTAGTTTCGATAAAAGTGGCCGAACCGCAATTCGAAGGTCAAACCAAGACTAAATTAGGAAATAATGAAGTCATCGGAGCTGTTGACATGGCGGTAGGAGAAGCATTGGGAAATTTTCTGGAAGAACACCCCAAAGAAGCAAAAGCGATCGTAGACAAGGTTATCTTGGCTGCCACGGCACGTCATGCAGCAAGAAAGGCACGGGAGATGGTGCAACGGAAATCACCTCTTGCGGGAGGCGGTTTACCCGGAAAATTGGCGGATTGTTCGGACCGGGATCCGGAAAGATGTGAAATATTCCTTGTAGAGGGAGATTCTGCGGGAGGAACCGCCAAACAAGGACGTGATCGTTCTTTTCAAGCCATTCTACCCTTAAGAGGAAAAATACTGAATGTAGAGAAAGCAATGCCTCATAAGGTATTGGAAAGCGAAGAAATACGTAATATTTTTACGGCACTCGGCGTTACTATAGGAACGGAAGAAGACAGCAAAGAATTGAATATTCAAAAACTCCGGTACCATAAGGTAGTTATTATGACTGATGCCGATGTGGACGGGAGTCACATCGCTACATTGATCCTCACTTTCTTCTTTCGCCATATGCGTCCTTTGTTGGAAAAAGGGTACGTGTATATCGCAACTCCGCCTCTTTATCTTTGCAAAAAAGGGAAAACGGAAGAATATTGCTGGACCGACCAACAGCGTCAGGCTTTTATCGATAAGTATGGAGGAGGAAATGAAAGCCAAATTCATACTCAACGGTACAAAGGATTGGGAGAAATGAACGCCGAACAATTATGGACTACCACCATGAATCCGGCTTTCCGTACCTTACGGCAAGTTTCTATTGAAAATGCAGCCGATGCAGACCGTGTATTTTCCATGCTGATGGGAGAAGAAGTAGCGCCCCGCCGGGAATTTATCGAAGAAAATGCAACGTATGCAAACATCGATGCATAATATATAATTAACTTATCGGAAGAGGGCGTCTTAAAAGGCCAAGTGTTCTTTGAATAAGTTACGGATTGTAAGCCCCGGCTCGGAGAAAACCCGAAAGGGGTAATTACTTACAATTCGTAACCACTACGGGAAATACCGAGCATTTTGAGACAGCCTCTTTTTATTTTGAAATAAATGGTTTTCCCCGATTTTTTAAGAAAAGAAGATAGTATAGCTATCGTTTCTCCCGCAGGAAAAGTAAATCCTCTCTATGTAGAAGAAACCGCACAGTTATTTCGGGAGTGGGGATTAAACCCGTACTTAGGAAACTCAACGTTGGCTTCTTACGGACGTTTTGCAGGAAAAGATGAAGAGAGATTAAAGGACTTACAAGAAACATTCGATCGGCCGGATATAAAAGCAATTCTATGCAGTCGGGGAGGATACGGATCTTTCCGATTGTTAAACCGCCTCTCCTTTAAGCAATTAAAAAAACATCCGAAGTGGGTGATCGGATACAGTGATATTACAGCCCTTCATTCGGCAATACAAAAACACGGGATTGCTTCCCTGCATGCTCCGATGTGTAAACATTTGTCTTCATTAAAAGAAGATATCACCACTTTACATCTCAAAGAAATGCTGTTCGGGTCCCTACCGGATTATTCTTTTCCCGGTCACCCCCTCAATAGAAAAGGGCATTCGGAAGGCATATTGAGAGGAGGAAACTTATCGATTCTGTATGGGCTAAGGGGAACACCTTACGATCTTCTTCCCAAAGGCTCGGTTCTCTTTATTGAAGATATTGGAGAAAAACCGTATCAAATCGATCGTATGATACATAATCTTCAACTGGGAGGAATCCTTAAAAACATTTCCGGTTTAATTGTCGGTCAATTTACCGAATACGAAGAAGATGAGTTGATGAAAAAAAGCGTTTATCAATCCATTGCAGATTTGGTAGCGGAATACGATTATCCGGTATGTTTCAATTTCCCCATCGGACACACAGATAAAAATTACCCGGTGGTTTGCGGATCCCGGGTAATTTTTGAGGTCAAGGACAATACCGTTGAACTGTCATTCTGACTTATTCATCTTCACTGTAAGCTATTTCTCCATGTTGAGAAATATCCAATCCGACAGATTCGTCCGGTTTGGCAGCCCTCAGACCAATGGTTTTATCCACAATAATAAAAAGAATAAATGTCAACGCTGCACTATATACTATAGAAGCCCCGGTTGCGACCAACTGTATCCATAATTGGTTCCAATCTCCATACAAAGCTCCTTGTTGCCCTCCGGACCCGGTAATTGCTTGAGTTGCAAATACACCCGTCAAAACAGAACCGACAATCCCTCCGACTCCGTGAACCCCGAAGGCATCCAATGAATCATCATACTTCAGTTTTGGTTTAACAAAAGCAACCATAACAAAACAGATAACGGCCGAACAAAGTCCGATAAAAAAGGCACCCAATACATCTGTCGATCCGGCTGCAGGAGTAATGGCAACCAATCCGGCTACTGCTCCGGTACAAAAACCGATTACAGTCGGTTTCTTATTGATTATCCATTCCAATGTAAGCCAAGCTACAGCAGCTACTGCTGTAGCAAAATGTGTTACCAAAAAAGCACTTGCCGCTAAACCGTCGGCAGCCAACCCGCTTCCGGCATTAAATCCAAACCAGCCCAGCCAAAGAAAAGCAGTGCCCAACACTACAAACGGAATATTATGAGGAGTAAACGGGTGACCGGTGGTACAATATCCTTTTCGCCGACCCAACATAATTGCCATCACCAACGCCGAGACCCCGGCATTTATATGCACTACGGTTCCTCCGGCAAAATCGATAGCTCCCATGGTCTGAAGCCATCCTCCTCCCCAAACCCAATGAGCCATCGGATTGTAAACAACAACAGCCCATAGAATAGTGAATATCAAGAAACCCGAAAACTTCATCCGCTCGGCAAAAGCCCCGATAATCAAGGCCGGTGTAATAACCGCAAACATACATTGAAATAAAGCAAACAATAATTCCGGGATATTCACCCCTTCCACTAATGTTTCCAATGTCAGACTATGCAAAAATAGTTTATCAAATCCTCCTATAATGCTGCCCCACGGATTTCCGGCTCCCATAAAACTCGTTCCAAAGACCCAACTGTAACCAAAAGCAATCCACAGTATACTCATGACAGCCGTAATCACAAGACATTGCATCAAAATACTTAATATATTCTTTCGTCGCACCAATCCGCCATAAAACAAGGCCAATCCGGGAACCGTCATCAACATAACCAAGATAGTGGCAACAATAATCCAAGCCGTATTGCCGCTATCCAATATTCCGGCTCCCGTCACTTCATTCGCGGATACCGTAATCTCCTGTCCCATCAACTTATCAACTCCCAATAAAAACGCAAATAACCCTATAACTTTATACCTTTTCATACGTGATTTTTTATTTTTTCATTATGATTGTATAAAACTTACCTGTAAATAGATGATCCATTTCCTGTGGCTCAGAAGAATTTCAGGCTTCATTTCATACTGATCCTTACACCTTAAAAAAAACTAAAACTAAAATCTATTCTTTGTCATACAATGATTCATCTCCATGATCTCCGGTACGAATACGAATCGACTGTTCTATACTTGAAACGAATATTCTTCCGTCTCCGCTTTCTCCCGTATAAGCCGATTTTAATATCGCATCAATAGATTTCTGTACATTTACGGACCGTACGACAAATGACAGATAAATACGATCGATACTGTTTACATCATAAGAAATACCCCTAAATATAAGTCCCTGTTTAGCCGTCCCTTGGCCTTTCACATCCCACCAAGACAAAAAATCAATATCTGCTTCATGCAAGGCTCTGCGTACTTCATTAAATTTCGATTTACGAATAATGGCTTCAATCTTTTTCATACTAATTTCTT
>DAIQOU010000753.1:0-2004 GCA_036787725.1 Bacteroidales bacterium | reverse complement strand
AAGCAGGAGTGTGTTATTTTGATTCCGGTCGGGAGCCGGAAAAACATATCCTTCCCCCTGTTCGTATTACTCATGTTGCCGTTTATGACTCAAAAGAAGATTTTTCCGATTATATTATAAACAAATCCGGCGCTTCGAGACTTAGCTTAACGTACAATCTGAATACGATCGCCATTGATTTCAGTGTGCCGGACTATGCTTTGAAAGATCGGGTGGAGTATGCTTATCGTTTAAAAGGCATGGATGATACCTGGTACCGGACGTATGGACGGAATCAGGTGGTTTTTCGTAATCTTCCTCCCGGAAATTACGAGTTTCATGTAAAAGCAAAATCGCAAAACGGGGAATGGACAGAGCATATTACCGCTATGGGGATTGAGATTGCTCCTCCTTTTTGGCTTTCGTGGTGGGCAAAAGCCGGTTATTTGTTCATTATTATATCCGTTATTGTTGTAATTGTTCGTTTTTATAAACGGAAACTGAATTTAGAGAACCGGCTTTATTTGGAGAAACAAAATCATTTGCATCACCGGGAATTGAATGAAGAAAGAATACGTTTTTATACCCATATCACTCATGAACTAAGGACCCCGTTGACCCTTATCGTCGGCCCGTTGGAAGATCTGGCCGCAGATAAAAGTATGAAGCCGGAACAAACCAAAAAAATATCGCTGATTCATAAAAGTGTTGTTCGGTTAACCGACTTGATCAACCGGATTATGGAATTCAGGAAAAGTGAAACGCATAACAGAACATTGAATGTCGTTTGGGGAGATCCCTCCGAAATGATTTATGAAACTGTTTTGAAATACAAAGAATTAAACCGCAATTCCCACGTGTCGATCGATTTTTTTTCTGAATCGGAAGTCCGTGTTTATTACGATAAAGAGGTGTGGACCATTTTGTTGGATAATCTGATTTCCAACGCCTTAAAATATACTCGGGAGGGTTCGGTGACTGTTATTCTCCGACAAACGGAGGTAGAAAGAGAAGTATATACGGAGCTTGAAATCCGAGATACCGGTTGCGGGATACCGGAAGAATCCTTAGAGAAGATTTTTGAAAGTTATTATCGGGTAACAACCGAGGATCCGATCCACGGCAGCGGCATCGGATTGGCGTTGGTTAAGAATCTGGTGGAACTTCATCGGGGAACCATCCGGGTGGAGAGTAAAATAAACCGGGGTACTTCTTTCTATGTGCGATTCAGAACTGCAGATACTTACCCGGAGGCATATCATAAAAAAAAGCCCGATAGCGGGATCAAACTAAAAAAGGAGGTTCTGCCGGTTCTTTTGGTGGTTGAAGACAATGATGATATAAGAGGGTATATAGCCGATTCTTTTTCCGATTCATTTGATATAATAGAGGCGAAAGATGGCAGGGAAGGGATTCGGTTGGCAAGGGAGAAGATGCCGGATATTATCATAAGCGATATAATGATGCCATTGACAGAGGGTACAACGTTGTGCAAAACGTTAAAAGAAGATATACGAACCGGTCATATCCCCATTATCTTATTGACGGCAAAAGATTCGGAAGAAAGTAAAACAGAGGGCTATTCTCTCGGGGCGGATTCTTATATAACAAAGCCTTTTAGTGCCAATATGTTGAAGACCAGGGTTGTGAACTTGTTGGAAGCAAGACGGAAGATGAGTGATTATTTTTCAGGCGGCTTTTATAAGAACAATCAGGCTTCGGAAGCTCTTAACCGATTGGATAACGAATTTGCAGAAAAAATAATCTCCATTATAAAAGATCATATGGAGTCCGACCGGATAAGTATCCCGTTTTTGTCCGGACAATTCAATATGAGTTATTCTGCCTTTTCGAAGAAAATAAAAGCCGTAACCGGAATGACCGTAAATGAGTTTGTACGAAAAGTAAAAATGCAATATGCGGAGCAGTTGCTTTTATCGCGGAAATACAGTATTTCGGAGATTGCTTATCGTACCGGATACAACAGTATGTCTTATTTTCGAGAAGCTTTTAAGGCCGAATTCG
>DAIQOU010000752.1:0-2005 GCA_036787725.1 Bacteroidales bacterium | reverse complement strand
TCCATTGTTTGTCATCCCCTCCCATGTTGGCAAGCATCAACGGATTTGCATTTTTATTCCCGAGTCCGTAACTTCCGTCGGAATATTGAGGAACGACAAATTGCGTGGCGTGATACATCGAATAAAAAACGCCGCCTCCGTTTTTGTCATACGCATATGCATCTACCGCCTCAAGCGAATAGCGGGTTCTAAAATTGGCATCGGCCGATATTTTGATTCGTTCAAACGGTTTGAAGTCGGTATTTACCCGTATTTCTTTTGTATTGGAATTGAAGTTGGGAACCACACCGTCCTGATCGTAATAACGTATGGACATCAATCCACGGGCTTTTTCGTTTCCTCCGCTTACTGTGAGGCTGTAATTTTGTTGGAGGGCATCATTGTAAACGGCATCCTGCCATTGATTGGCTTTTCGATAGGTGATCGGGTCTTTTTTATGGTTATCGGTCCATTCCCGGATGAATGTTTCCGAATAACGCGGGTTTTGCCCTGCATTTTTGAATGCATAGTTTTGTTGATGCATATAAGTAACGGTTTCCATATGATCGGGTTTATTGGTAACGCTTTGAAGTCCCCAATAAGAATTGAAATCTATTTTCACCCCGCCTTCTTTTCCTCGTTTGGTAGTAATAAGCACTACTCCGTTGGCCGCCCGAGAACCATAGATGGCAGTAGTGGATGCATCTTTCAAAATGGAAATATTATCGATATCATCCGGATTAATATCGGATATGCGTTGTTCTATTCCGTCTACCAACAATAAAGCATCGCTGTTATTGATCGTAGTGGTTCCCCGGATACGCAAGGTGGTATTGGCTCGTCCGGGCGCTCCTCCCTTATCCAAAATGGTCAATCCCGGCGATACTCCCTGCATGGAAGCGGTGGTACTGTTGGCCAACCGATTGATCTCTTCGTTTTTGATGCTTCCTACGGCTCCCGTAACACTCACTTTCTTTTGTTGCCCGTAGCCGATGACTATTACTTCTTCCAATGCCTGAATATCTTCCTTCAGGATGATGCTTAGGTGTGTTTGATTGGTTACCCGGATGGATTGCGTTAAATATCCGATATAGGAAACTTGTAAGACTGCATTGTCCGAAACATTCAAAGCAAATTCTCCGTCCATATTGGAGATGGTTCCGTTGGAAGTGCCTTGTTCTATTATACCGGCTCCGATAACAGGCTCTCCTTTTTCATCGATAATCGTTCCTTGAACTCTTTTCTTTTCCTGTAAGCTTTCATGGGTTGAGCCGATTCCTTTCCGGCTCAGAATGATTTGTTTATCTTCTATTTTATAAATAACATCGGTGCTTGCAAACAGGCTTTTTAAGATGGATTCTATGGATTGTGACTTTACGGACATGTTTACCTTTCGATCCACATCGATCAGTTTGCTGTTGTAGAGAAAATAAAATTCGGATTCTTCTTCGATGGTATTTAATACTTCTTCTACAGTGACATTTCGCATGTCTAAACTGACTTTGGCAGATTGAGAATAAAGGCCGGTTGCTGCTGTCTGAATCACAAATCCAAACAATAACAAGATGGTTATTCGCATAAAAATGGGGATTTTAAAGATTAACTTAAAATAAGATGTCGAGTCTTTGGGTTGTTGTGAATTCTTCATAAATTTACACAGTCAAATTAATTAGGTTTATAATAACTTAATTGATTTATTACCATTCGTCAGGTGAGATTTTCGGATTGGTAATAGAGTTGATGTTGACGGGAAGATGTTAGTCGCATTTTCCCGTTCTTGTTTTTCATGGTCTGTTTCTCATAGGCAATTCAATTTTTGTTAACTACTCTATTTCTGCATGCTTATTATTACGGTTCGTTTGGAATAAGTATAATCTTCGGCCTGCTCCGGAACTGTAATTCGGCATTTTATGGGAGCTGTTTTTTCCAGTAAATACAGTATTTCATCCAGTGTTTCCGTAGTGAAAGTGGCCGAATAGGCATAATCGTACAGTTCTTCTCCTTCCAACCGGATATCGACATTGAA
>DAIQOU010000236.1:0-7068 GCA_036787725.1 Bacteroidales bacterium | reverse complement strand
ATTCATGGCAGACGGAGCGGCCATCCCTGCTTTAACAAGTGTTTCCAGCCGGTCTTTCGATACGGGCCTCTCTCGATAACTCCGAATACTTGTTCGTCCAAATATTACATCTATAGCTGTTTTTGAATCCATAGGTTCTTTGTTTGATTGACAAGATATCATGTTCATTAATAAAACTGTTGTTATGTAAACAGTAAAAACTTTACATCGGTTCATATAATCCGTTTTTAAGAATTTAACGTAATTTCTTTTTTTCAAAATACCCCCCGGAGATAATTACAAAATAAGTCACTCCCACGATAAGCAATCCGGCACATATCGCATACAACCATTGAAAATTGAAGATTTCTATAATTGTACCGCCAACCGCGGTTCCCAATCCGATTCCCAAATCCCAAAAGGTAAAGTAAGTCGCATTTGCCGTTCCCCGTTGATTATGATTTGCAAGATTAATAAACATCGTTTGAAATGCCGGGCTGAGATAACCGAATCCGATACCGAGAAGAAATGCAATAAAATAAAGCATCATTGCATTTTTACAAAATACGAAAAGGATAAAAGATAAAACCAAAGCAGCACTTCCGACATAGACCATCGCTACAATTTTCCCGTTATTAATAGCTTTAGCCGATAAAATACGAGCAAGCACAATCCCAACGGATAAAAGAATAAAAAATATTCCGGCATTGCTTCCGAACGATGCCGTTTGGCTATACAAACCGACATAATTAAGTACGGAACCGTACCCGATCCCCGCCATAAAAAGCAATCCGGCACAAGGCAAAGCACGAACCAAAATAAAACGATCGAGCGAAATCGGTTGTTTGACTTCGGATACAGCATGCTCCTTTTTATTCGGTTTCATACCTGCAATGGCTAACCAACCGATCAGACCGGAGAAAAAAGCTGCCGCAAAAAGGATCTCGAAAGAATAATTCTTTTGTATCCATAATCCGGCCACCGGACCGACTGCCATAGCCAGATTGGCCGCCATGCCGAAATAACCGATCCCTTCTCCCCGACGTTTCGATGTCATAACGTCTACAGCCAATGTATTGCCGCTTACGGTACTTATTCCGAAAGCAAAACCATGCAGGATCCGTAAAATAATAAATAATGTCAGAGTAGTCGCAACGATATAACCGGCAAAAATTACACAAAAACAACCATAACAAATCAGATAGAGAGGCTTACGGGCAAACATATCTACCAGAAATCCCGAGAAAGGGCGAATCATGAGCGCAGAAACCGTATAAAGGGATAAAACAATCCCGGCCGTAGCATTGGAAGTGCCCAGATTGACCGTCAGATAAAAGGGCAACACCGGTATCAGCATATAAAAAGAGAAAAAAAGCAGTAGATTGGAAATAAAAATAAGGATAAAATCTTTTGTCCATAAGGAAACACGTTCACCTCTCTTATTATTCATAACAGACTCCCTCATTTTCCAGTAATATAATCAATGCTCTTCGAAGAGCATTTTTGTTTATCTTGGCAAAAAAAACTTCATCCGTTTTGAGGGCGATTTCTTTGCCTTTCCGGGCCATTTCTTTTCCTAAATCGGAGAGAGACAATGTATAGGCTCTTTTATCGACCGGATGCAGTTGTCGACTCATCAATCCTTTTTCCATCAGCGTTTTGACCACATTCGACACCATGGCTTTATCCAAACGACGTTCTTGTGAGATATCCTGTTGCGTAACCATTCCTTTTTCTTCTCCCAACTCCAATGTACCCGCAAGAATAATAAACTGAATATAAGTAATATCCAATTCTTTTAATGCCGTATTTATAATTCGCTGTTTTAAAAACGAGGCCTGCGTTAATAAATACCCCAATTGCTCATCAGGCAATGATACCTTTTCTTTTTTCATCCAATTCTTCATTAAATCGAGGCAAAAGTAACAAATATAGTTTACATGCAAACTATATTAAAGATATATTTTCAAAGAAATAAAGGAAAAAAGGCCACATCAAACAACTTATACATAGCAGGGAACATTAACATCTCTCTAACTCAACAAGAAATAACGGCCTTATTATTATTGAAGTTATTTGATATCTTCCATCGTATCGGATGTTCTCTTGCCTGTAATATTTTTTTCTCACCTTGATGAGAAACTTTTCTCGCCTTGATGAGAATTTTTTCTCATCAAGGCGAGAAAACCCGAGACACAAGAACTGCAGGAACTTTATGTCGGACAACCCGTAAGCCGGACTTCGATTAATCAGTACAAAACGATGATTTCCCTATTTTTTCGCCGAGAATCACCTCCTTGGGTTGGAACAATCAAAAAAGGGATTGCTGCTTATATTGTACGGGACGGTGGTAGAAGCGCATGTGGGTATTAATTCCCCACTTGGCCGACCAATTAAAAAAGGTATCGGTTAATTCCCGACAATCGGGACTTAAACAATTATAATCATCACCAAAACTCAATTGATATTTTTCTTTGAGACCGGGAAAATTACGGTCCAATGCATCATAGAAGTATTCACGAGAGCCTTTTCTCAACGTTACGCCAAACATGGGAAGTACATAAGAAGCACCCGCATCTCTTGCTTTCTCCAAAATAGAACGTATATTTTCCCGTGTATCATTTATAAAAGGCAATATCGGCATAAGGGTTATTCCGGTATATATTCCGTAATCGGCCAAGTGCTTTATTGCGTTGAATCTATCCGACGCGGGAGGAGCATGAGGTTCTATTATAGCGGATAAACGATCATCCGAAGCAGTAATCGTAATGCTGACGGCTGCATACGTTTTTGATATTTCTTTCAACAAATCTTTATCGCGTACAATCAAATCACTTTTTGTAATGACATGCACCGGAAACTTTTCGGAAGCTATCACTTGCAATGCTCTTCGAGTCAACTTTAATTCCTTTTCAATCGGCATATAAGGATCATTCATCGATCCGGTTCCAATGGTCGCTTTATTCCTCCTTTTGGAATACAATTCTTTCCTCAACAATTCCAATGCATTCGATTTCACCGAAACGGAAGAAATATCTTTTATTCCATAGCATTCGCTGCGGGTATCACAATAAATGCAGGCATGCTGACATCCTCGAAACAAATTCATGTTATAAGTAATCCCAAACCACGGATCCGGCCCTCTCAGTTTGGATAAGATTGATTTTGCTTCTATATAGCGCATACTTTATCGGATTAATTATTTCACGGGAATGAAGATTTCAGTGATCAACTCTTTTTCGGTTGTATTCCGAGGATTGTTTATGTATTCTTCAAAGGCTAATCCGTGACGTAAGGTATACTCAAAATTGAGGCTGATGCGGTTGTATAAATCTTGCAAACCCGAATAGCTTCCTGTCAACGTATAAACGGCATATTTCCCTTTTTTCACTTGCAAAGTACCGAATTCACCCGTTGGAGTAATCTTCTTATAAACAGATGCACAGGCATAAAAACGGCAAAACCGGGTTTTCGTAACATGAGGATCATCAAAACTGATCCCGATAAAACGAGTATCGGAAGTTAATGCTTCATTTTTTTTAAGGAAGTCGGTAAGCTTATTCCAAGCTTTCTCATAAGTATCTTTTTCTCCATATTCACCGAAAATTCGAATGTAAACCAATTCCAATGCCTCTTCTTCCTCCCGAATCGTTGAAGAAATCTCGTCATGCCGGTTTCCGCTGCTTTTAACGGCACTTTCCAAACGCAATTGCAATTCCTTCATATACGCTTTCGGGGAGATGCCAAAGTGCTTTTTAAAAGCTTTGGAGAGTGATTGCGGATTGTCGTATCCGACCTTTTCCGCAAGATCTGTCAAACTCATTGCTCCCGTTTGCATATACAACACTGCACGTTCCGTCCGTTGTCTTGCAATATAGGAATGCAGCGACTCGTGCAGGAAGGAATGCATGATCCGAAGCAATTGTCTTTGAGATACATTCATTTTATCTGCAATTACATCCGTCTTTAACGGCTCATGCAGGTGGGAACTGATGTAATCAATTACATAATTCGCTTTTTGACGATATATATTTTCTGTACTTTCTCGCATAATTTATACTTGCAAAGATAAGGATAACGGATATTTCCGGCATTATCCGTTCCCGCCAAATTACAGGAAGAAATATTTTCCGAATTATTAAATTCATCATTTATCCGCGTCCTCTATTCCGATAATAAAACAATCCGGGTCCAAACAGGATTAAAAGCATTATTTAACATATTTACAGTTGTTTTTTAAGCGGTTAAACAACACGCATCACGCCCGGGAATCAAAAAAATTATGTAAATTTGCAGCCCAAGAAAAATGTGCACATGAATCCTGAAGACATAACAGAAAACGAAAACGATCAATTAAATACTTCTTCCGAGAACGAACCGACTGAAGAAACAACACCGGAAACCCATTCCGATTACAAAGTTCCTCTCGGCAATCAGGCGGGCTCCGTCAGATACCATCTTTCCGGAATGTACCAGAATTGGTTTTTGGACTATGCTTCTTATGTAATATTGGAAAGAGCCGTTCCTCATTTATACGACGGATTAAAACCGGTACAACGGAGGATTTTACATACCATGAGGCGATTGGAAGACGGAAGGTATAATAAGGTCGCCAATATTGTAGGTGATACCATGAAATTCCACCCCCATGGTGACGCTTCCATAGGAGATGCATTAGTACAATTGGGACAAAAAGATCTGTTGGTGGACTGCCAGGGAAACTGGGGGAATATTCTGACAGGCGACGGAGCCGCTGCTTCCCGTTATATTGAGGCTCGTTTGTCCAAGTTTGCTTTAGAAGTGGTTTTCAATCCCAAAACTACGGAATGGAAAGCTTCTTATGACGGACGCAACAAAGAGCCGGTAACTTTACCCATTAAATTTCCGTTGTTATTGGCACAGGGAGTGGAAGGAATTGCTGTAGGATTATCGTCCAAGGTGTTACCTCACAACTTCAACGAATTACTGGAGGCCTCCATTGCTTATCTGAAAAACGAATCCTTTACCTTATATCCCGATTTTCAGACAGGAGGTTATTTGGATATTTCCAAATATAACGATGGAGAGAGGGGCGGTTCGGTAAAAGTAAGAGCCAAAATTACAAAGGTGGATAATAAAACGTTGGCCATTACAGAAATTCCGTTCGGAAAAACAACCACCTCCCTAACCGAATCTATCCTGAAAGCAAACGAAAAAGGAAAGATAAAGATCCGCAAGGTAGACGATATGACTGCCAAAGACGCGGAAATCCTGATTCACTTAGCACCCGGCGTGTCTTCAGATAAAACAATCGATGCATTGTATGCATTCACGGATTGTGAAATCAGCATTTCCCCCAATTGTTGCGTCATCGAAAATAATAAACCTCGTTTTTTGAATGTATCCGAAATCTTGAGGGTATCAACAAATCATACACTCCACTTACTGGAAACCGAATTGAAAATCCAAAAAGAGGAATTGGAAGAAAATTTGTTGTTCGCTTCATTAGAAAAGATATTTATCGAAGAACGTATCTATAAAGACAAAGAATTTGAGAATGCCAAAAGCATGGACGAAGCCGTAGCCCATGTCGATTCTCGATTAACCCCATTTAAATCCAACTTCATACGGGAAATTACACGCGAAGACATGTTGAAGTTGATGGAAATTAAAATGGGACGAATACTCCGATTTAACAAAGATAAAGCGGAAGAGACCATTTTAAATTATAAAGAAGAGATAAAGAAAATAATCCATCATTTGGAACATATTGTGGATTATACCATCGATTGGTTTCAAAAATTAAAAAATAAATACGGAAAGAATTTCCCTCGGAAAACCGAATTGAGAAGTTTTGACACGATCGAGGCTACAAAGGTGGTGGAAGCGAACGAAAAACTCTATATAAACAGAGAAGAAGGATTTATCGGCTACGGGCTTAAAAAAGATGAGTACGTATGCGATTGTTCCGACATTGATGACATTATCATCTTTTTCCGCGACGGAAAATACAAAGTGGTTCGGATCAGTGAAAAAATGTTTGTGGGGAAAAACATTCTTTATCTCAATGTTTTCAAACGAAACGATACGCGTACGATTTATAATGTGGTCTATCGGGATGGAAAAACCGGTCCCCATTACATAAAACGATTCCCTATCGTTGGAGTAACTCGCGATAAAGAGTATGATGTTACACGCGGAAAAACCGGTAGCCGGATTGTTTATTTTTCTGCCAACCCCAATGGGGAAGCTGAAACGATCAAGATTATATTGAAGCCCAAACCGCGACAAAAAATATTGGTTTTTGATAAAAATTTCAGCGAAATTATCATTAAAGGCCGTCAATCGATAGGTGTTATTCTCACCAAAGCGGATGTACATAAAATCTCATTGAAACAAAAAGGCGGATCCACTTTGGGAGGACGTGAAGTGTGGTTCGACAAGGACGTGCTTCGGCTTAATTACGAAGGAAGAGGCGAGTTTCTGGGGGAATTCTTTTCTGACGATCAGATACTGGTTATGATGCAAAACGGAGAATTTTATACTACCGGATTTGACATTACCAATCATTATGAAGAAGGTATTCTCAAAATAGAAAAGTATAATCCGGATAAGGTTTGGGCAGCAGCACTCTTTGACGCCGATCAAAACGGTTATCTTTACATCAAAAGGTTTAACTTGGAATCCTCCAATCGGAAACAAAGTTTTCTTAATGAAAACCCGAATACCCGATTGGCCATCCTTTCGGATGTGGTTTATCCGCGTTTCGAAATTACATTTGGCGGACACGACGATTTCAGAGAGCCTCTGATTATTGAGGTAGAAGAATTTATTGCAGTAAAGGGATTTAAGGCAAAAGGAAAAAGAGTCACGACATATGAAGTGAAAACGGTTAAAGAAATAGAACCGCTTCGTTTTCCCGAACCGAAGCAAGAAATCGAGTCGGAAGAGGAAGATCCGGTTTTACCGGAAGAAGAGAAAAGCAATTCGGATATTATAGATGAAATTACAGGTCAAATGCGGCTTTTCTAGAGAAGTCCATTTAATATCCCCTTGAGATTAAAGTCTATTTTATTAAAGAGTTAATTGCATAAAAGAGAATATTTATTT
>DAIQOU010000235.1:0-7070 GCA_036787725.1 Bacteroidales bacterium | reverse complement strand
AACTTCCGGAATTATTATATGAAATTCTCCTTTGGAAAATATTTAATGATTGTTTTGTCGATCTGTTTATTATTTTCATGCAGTTCGACCAAATATGTTCCGACCGGAGAATATTTGTTGGATAAACTGTACATCAAGACGGATCTTCCTGATTACGGTTCTGTCGAATTGAAGCCGTATGTCAAACAAATTCCGAATTATAAAATGTTCGGAATCAACAAAACGCAATTGCAGATTTACAACTTGTCGGGAAAAGACAGTACGAAATGGCTTAATCGTCAGCTAAAGAAGATCGGAGAACCTCCCGTTATATTTGATTCTGCTTCTGTGCAGAAAACCGCTTATGAATTTCGTAAATTTTTTATTAACAAAGGATATTTGCATGTGCAAGTAAATCCGGTGGTCCAAAAGCAGAACAAAAAAGTCAATGTAACTTATTTTATTCAATCCAATGATCCTTATCGGATTCGGGATATTGCAGTCGACATACCGGATTCTGCTTTGTATCATGAACTTTCCGAAGCAAAAGAATTGCCTGTCGAAAAAAGCTTGGAGAAAACCGGTTCTTTGATTTCCCGGGGAATGCTTTTTGACAGAAATATACTGGATTCGGAAAGAGAGCGTATTTCCGTTTTTTTGAGAAATCAAGGATATTATGCTTTTAATAAAGAATATATATCCTATGATGTGGATAGTTTTTCTGTTAAGAATGAAGTCAATGTGAAATTGAAAATTCATCCTTATCCGGAGTTCCTGCCCAGTGGAATGTTTATAGAAGTGCCTCATCGTCGTTATTTTTTTAATGATATATTTATTTATCAGGATTACAATCCTTTACTTAATTTAAGCCTTTCCGATTATCGAGCGGCAGACAGTATTAAGTTGAGAAAACATACCATCTATTATAAAGATAAACGAATGAATATTCGTCCCCGAGTGTTGCTTGATAATTCTTTTTTTACACCGGGCAATGTATATGCTCAGGAAAATGAAGAAATGACCTATTCGGGATATTCATCGCTTCAAGCATTAAATAATGTGAGTATTCATTTTGAAGAAATGTTTAGGAACGATTCTGCATTATTAAATGCTTATATACTTACAACACCGGCTAAAAGGCAAGGAATTACTCTTTCGTTGGAAGGAACAAATACCGCCGGAGATTTAGGAGTTGCTTCTTCTGTGAATTATACTCACCGTAATTTGTTTAAAGGTGCCGAAAATTTCAATATTAAACTGCGTGGCGCCTACGAAGCTATTTCCAATAATTTGCAAGACTATTATCTGGATCTGGGTGCTGAAACTTCCATTCGTTTTCCTAAGTTTATTTTTCCCTTCCTCAGAAGTTCTTTTAAGAAACAAATGAGAGCTTCTACCGAATTTGCAGTCAGCTACAATTATCAAACCCGGCCGGAATACGATCGTATACTTATTTCCGGAGGATTGAGGTATTTTTGGCAAAATCGAGGTAAAAGGGCAAACAGTCAAGGCGTTTCTCAACATCAATTCCGAGTGCTGGATTTGAATTATGTATTGCTTCCGCGAATGGACTCTGCATTTAAAGCCGGATTACCTAAAAATGCCATTTATTTCAGTTACAATAATCAATTCGTTGCCGGAATAAGTTATACCTATTCTCATTCTTCTTACATCGATCCCGTACAAAAACAACAACGCAATGCACATTCTTTCAGAGCCACTCTTGAATCTGCAGGTAATTTATTGTATTTAGGTTCCCGGCTCTTTAATGCTCCTAAAGATGAAGAAAATGGAACATATAATTTATTTAACACTCACTTTGCTCAATATGTAAAAGGAGACATTGATTATTCGAAAACCATCATAATTGATAAACAAAACTCCATTGCCTGGCGAATTGGAGGGGGGATAGGGTTGCCTTATTCTAACTCTAAAGCATTGCCTTTTGAGAAAAGATATTATTCCGGAGGTGCCAACAGTGTAAGAGCGTGGTCTGTGCGAACATTGGGTCCGGGTTCCTATCAACCTGCCGATACAACTACTTTTTATGAGCAATCGGGAGACATTAAGCTGGACTTGAGTATCGAGTATCGGAGTCGTTTATTTTGGAAATTAGAGACCGCGGTATTCATAGACGGAGGAAATATTTGGACACTCAGGAACCTGGAAGATCAACGGAACGGACAATTCAAATTCAATAAATTTTATAAAGAGATTGCTATTGGTTACGGACTGGGATTAAGATTGAATTTTGATTATTTTGTAGTCCGATTGGATGGTGCATGGAAAGCATATAATCCGGAAAAACGAGGAAGTAAACGATGGAGTATTGTAAATCCGAATTTTAAGAATAATTTTGCTTGGCATTTTGCTGTAGGCTACCCTTTCTGATTTTTTATATTCTTATCTGATTAATTGAAAAATATATCCTTCCTTTAATAACCATTCAATGGCTTGAGGTAAAACGGGACGAAGGTTGAGTTCTGCTTTCAGTGAATCATGAAAAACAATGACGGATCCGTTTCGGGTATATTTTTTGACATTTGTCAATACTCCTTCCGGTGTTACTTTGCGACTGTAATCCCGCGTTACGACATCCCACATAATAATCCGATATTTTTTCTTTAATAGATGAAGTTGAGCGGGCAATATATGGCCGTGAGGCGGACGAAATAAATTACTGTTAATATATTGTTCAGCCAATTCCACATTGGAGAGGTATTGCCGGGAAGATGTTTTTATTCCTTGTATATGATTAAAGGTGTGGTTTCCCACTGCATGTCCTCTGTCCAATACTTGTTTAAAAACGGAAGGATACTTTCGAACGTTATCGCCTACACAAAAAAAGGTGGCTTTAATTTTATAGTGGTCCAATACATCCAATACCCAAGGTGTTATTTCCGGAATGGGGCCATCATCAAAAGTCAGGTAAATGTGTTTTTCCTGTTTATTGATGCGCCAAACCGCTTCCGGAAATAACATCCGGTAAAAAAAAGGAGGTTGTTCTATGAACATACAAAACTATTGGTTGGTACCTCCCTGTTGTCTGTTTGAATAGGACTGGTAACGAGAAACGCAGGTACTGAAATCTTCTGCATATTTTTTCCCTTCTTCCGGGTCCAGTTGTTCATATAATCTCATCATTACCTGCATCGTGTACAGGTCTTGTTCGATGCGGGAAGATAAGCCGATGAAGTCCCGGGGCTTCAGTTTATTATACCACCGGATCTGACTCATGGCATACTCCGAAACTTTTTTTGCCGATTCCAATGCTTTTTCTTTTTTTCCGATTCTGAAATAGCTGTTTGGAATTTCTACGGCAGAATAATCATATTTAATAGTTGCCGCCGGCAATACTTTTTCACAATAATCCAATGCTTGTTCTGCCTTTTCCGTTTTACCTTCTGCAATCAATGCTTTTACCAGATTGCCAAACATCATACGGAAAGTTTTTGTCATTCGAAGTGCATTTTCATCTAAGTATACATCGGGGTTTTCAACACCGCCCCATTTGTATTCATTCATCATCTTATCAAACATTACTTCCGTATCGACTCCTTCCGGTAAGTGTTGTTTTGCATTATACGGTACGATCCGATAAGCGATTCCGTCTTGTCTGAAGTAAGATTGCAAATTCAGGAACTGACTCGGACTTACGGTAGTGGCATAATAAATCGGGCGTGACCAGTCTGTATTATTTTTCAGCATTTCCAAAATCATCATCTCATGCTTAGTTATGTATCCTTTATTAGACAGGTCGATCACCAATTCTTCCGGTATCCGGTCCGCATTTTCCGGTTTTACCAATCCGGATTTAATTACGCTTGCCGAATCGACCGGGAGGGTCAGAATATTGGAAGCCAAAATATCCAAATTGTCCATTTTGAATCGCTGATCATCCGTTTTTATGATATCGAGTGCAGCGCTTACTTCCAATTTATCGGTCATTTTCTTGAGATAAGCCACATCGTGCGTTCCTTGGATATACTCGGATTTGTGCCATTTTATAGGTAACGGATCCGATTCGTAAGCTTGTAATTTCATTTGGTCGATATACCAATCCGTTTGAAGATAGCTTAAGTTACATACCCGAACATCCGTACGATAACCTTCTACTTCCTGTGCATACCACAACGGGAAGGTATCGTTGTCTCCATTCGTAAAAATTATGGAATTGGGAGCGCAGGTGGTCAGGTAATTTTGACCGAAGTCTCGAGCTACAAAACGTTTGGAGCGATCGTGGTCGTCCCATGTTTGAGAGGCCATTTGAACCGGAATTAATAAACAAAGAACGGAAGCAATGGATGCAGCTGCTGCTTCGGGAATTTTTACGGTTTTATGCAGTAACTTCACTATATAAAGTACTCCGAGCCCGATCCAAATACAGAAAGCATAAAAAGAACCGGCATAAGCGTAATCCCGTTCCCTGGGTTGATAAGGCGTTTGATTCAGATAAACCACAATAGCCAACCCGGTCATGAAGAACAGGGTGAATACAACCCAAAAACCCAACACTCCTTTTTTTCCGGACGAAAAAGCTTGAAGTACAATTCCCAGGATTCCCAATAAAAGAGGCAGCATGTAATATTTATTGTGTCCTTTATTTTGAGCAATATCATACGGCAGATCGTCTTGCGGACCAACCCTCATTTCATCCAGGAATTTAATCCCCGAAATCCAGTTCCCGGAAGCAATATCGCCGTGCCCCTGAATATCGTTTTGCCTTCCCGCAAAGTTCCACATGAAATATCTCCAATACATAAAGCCTACCTGATAGGAGAAAAAGAAGCGAAGATTTTCAGCAAATGTAGGTTTCATTGCCGTTTTATTTTCTCCGCAAATGTTGTAAGATACCGGCTCTCCCTTAATATTGGCCCATTGCTTATAGGCTGAAATATGGGATTGATCTTGGCTGTACATCCGAGGAAAAAGCATATTCAATTCATCCACATACACATATTTCTTTTTCCGGTTGGAAATGAAATAACGATCTTTTTCGGAAGGATCTTTTTTCGGGATTTTGGACCAGATGGGTCCCAAGTCCTTTTGTACCGGAGCGCATGCATTCCCTTCAATATTCCTTTTTAATTCGGAAACGTAGGTTTCTCCGTAGAATAAGGGAACATCTCCATATTGTTCTCGTGTTAAATAAGTTTGCAGGGTGAATACATTATCGGGAGCATTTTGGTTCATCGGTGTATTGGCCGTAGAACGGATTACAATCAATGCATAAGAAGAATATCCTATAGTCATTACAAATAAACAGATCAGAATCGTATTCAATAATGCATAATTGAGCTTATTTTTCTTATAAAAGAAGAAAAAGATAATCATGGCAATGATAATGATGGCTCCGATTATATAACCGCTTCCGATAAACGGAATACCCAATAAAATAATTCCTAAAATAAAAGATATCTTTATCCGAAGGTCATTGGGGGTGCTTCTCATACTTTCCCAAATTCCCCAAGCCAATATACCAAA
Source organism: Bacteroidales bacterium (assembly GCA_036787725.1). Lineage (GTDB taxonomy): Bacteria > Bacteroidota > Bacteroidia > Bacteroidales > Azobacteroidaceae > DAIQOU01. Next base: position 1,607 of record DAIQOU010000235.1, on the reverse strand, counting down.
CACAAGAATTACATAAAATAAGGCTCCGCTGTTGTAAGGCATTCTCAGCGTATTGACAAAGAATAATTCAAACCAACCGCAAACTTCCACAAGACCTTGTACCAATCCGTATAAAATAGCCAATAAGATTACGAATGAAACACCTAAAGATATTAAAGCACCTTTTAGAGACGGGTTCGGATATTTTTTGAAATAATAAACCAACACCATGGCCGGGATACACAACAGGTTCAATAAGTGCACTGCAATCGACAATCCCATCAAATAAGCAATTAATATGATCCACCGATCGGAATGAGGCTGATCCGCTACATTTTCCCATTTCAGAATCAACCAAAATACCAAGGCAGTCATCAGAGAGGAAAAAGCATATACTTCTCCTTCTACCGCCGAAAACCAGAAGGTGTCGGAAAAGGTATAAGCAAAGGCGCCTACCAAGCCTGCTCCCATAATTGAGATCATTTGTCCTAAACTGATGGAGTTTCCATCCGTTATAACCAGTTTTTTTGCCAAATGAGTAATGGTCCAAAATAAGAATAAAATAGTCAGCGCACTGAATAATGCAGACATGATGTTGACCATTTTGGCTACATTTTCAGTACCCGATGCAAGTTGAGTAAACAAATTGGCTGTTAACATGAAAATCGGATTGCCGGGAGGGTGTCCGACTTCCAGTTTGTATGCCGAGGCTATGAATTCTCCGCAATCCCAAAAACTGGCCGTAGGCTCGATTGTCATTATGTACACAACTGCCGCAACCGCAAAGCAGAACCATCCTAACAGGTTATTTACTAATTTATACCTTTTCATATATTGTCTTTTGTTTTTATTTTCAAGGTCGTATAGAATTCACATGAAAAACAATACCGTTTGTATAGTGTAAATTGTTGATTTTAGCTTGCACCGGTTGTTGATTCATGTTTCCTTTTATTCTTTATTTTAGAGTATGTTTAATCTCGGATTGTATTAAGTTTCTGTTTAACAAACAAAAAGTGGGGCAAAGATAAAAAACATAATTAAAACTTAACTTAAAATCCGGGCAAATTCTGTTTAATCCCCGCCATCTTTACATTTATATAAAGAAATTAGGTTATTCTAACAATGTTTGCTTTTATCGGTTTGGAGGTTGATAGAATTGTTGTTTCTCTTTTGCATTCTGGATCCGGTAAAAACACTTCAAATCCGAAACACCGGCCGCCTTCCTAAAAGATAACAACCGGTGAATTTTTGGGTTTTATACCGCCTCCTTACTTTTTCTTTCGCTCTTTATAGGCTTCTTTATCCCAAAACCATTTGCGTTTTTCTACCCAATAGTGGGTTGAATCCAATCGGTTGGGATAGGGATGATAATAGAGAGGAATGCGGTATATGAAAGTGCTGTCTTTTTGTGTCCGGGAATAATGTTCTATCTCATTTTTCGATTTGATGACATAGGTGTTAAATCCGGTTCTCATGCTTTCCATCCCCCCGAAATTGAGAATGGTTTGAGCTTTGATGGTATCTCCATGTAGACGATATACTCCCCATCGAGGAATGTAAACATACTTATTTTTTGTGTCTTTGTCAAAATATTTATCTTCTTGAGGTGCCGAATAATTTGCAATAGT
>DAIQOU010000234.1:0-7101 GCA_036787725.1 Bacteroidales bacterium | reverse complement strand
GGAAAGTGGTGGATTATTCCGGCTTTTAAGAGTTATATATACTATACAGTCATTATTTCTTTTTCTTTCAATCCAAAAGCTTCTTCTATTTTCTTCACATATTTGTCGTGAACTTTTTGAATAATTCCTTCCGAGTCTTTTCCCAAGTCTTCCGAAACACCCTCCTTAACAGCTTTCTTAAGGGCATCCACAGCCTCGCGACGCGCATTTCTTACACTGATCTTGGCATTTTCGGCTTCTTGTTTGGATTGTTTTACCAATTGTTTGCGACGTTCTTCCGTGAGAGGAGGTATTCCCAAGCGAATGATTTCACCGTTATTTTCGGGGGTAATTCCTACATCGGAGTTCAATAGCGCTTTTTCAATTTCTTTCATCATCGGTTTTTCCCAAGGCAACACAGTGATCGTCTTGGCATCGGGAGTACTTACGGTTGCCACATTGGACAGAGGGACCATACTGCCGTAATATTCAACTCTCACTCCATCAAGGATATGAACGTTCGCTTTACCGGCACGGATATGGGACAAACTGTCTTCCAAGAAACTCAATGCTTGTTGCATCTTTGATTCTGCCTCTTTTTCTATTTTCTTAATGTCAATCATAGCACTTGTTTTTATAAAATGTAAAATAAATTTCAGATTTCATTTAATTATGTACCAAGGTTCCGATAGGCTCTCCGGACAATACTTTTTTAAGATTTCCCGGAACATCCATATTAAACACGATAACGGGAAGATTGTTTTCTTTACATAAGGTGGTGGCTGTCAGGTCCATTATTTTTAAGTTCTTTTTATAAACTTCATCAAATGTAATGGTTGGGAATTTAACTGCTTCGGGATCTTTTTCGGGATCTGCAGAATAAACACCATCGACACGGGTGCCCTTTAACATTACTTCCGCACCGATTTCAATTCCCCGGAGAGCAGAGGCGGTGTCTGTGGTGAAGAAAGGGTTTCCGGTTCCTCCCGACAGAATGGCAACTTTTCCGGATTCCAATGCTTTGACGACATTTCGATTGGAATACAGTTGTCCGATCGGTTCCATGCGGGCAGCTGTGAATACTTCTGTGTCTACTCCTGTATTTTCCAATGCAGAACTTAATGCCAACCCGTTAATGACGGTGGCCAACATGCCCATCTGATCTCCTTTTATTCGGTCAAAGCCTTTGCCTGTTCCCGAAAGCCCTCTGAAGATATTGCCTCCTCCGATCACAATACCGATTTGTACATTCAGATCAACTATTTCTTTGATTTGTAAAGCATATTCTTCCAGGCGTTTTTCGTCAATCCCGTATTGCTTTTCTCCCATGAGCGATTCTCCGCTTAACTTCAGGAGAATTCGATTGTATTGAGCCATAGTATTCTGTTTATTTTTGCAAATATACAATTTACTCGAAATTATTCATTCATTTTTAGTCTCTCATTACAATGTTTTGGTTTTTTGTCGGGAAAGATTATTCCCGACCCGTATCCTCCGTTACGGGGTTTATTTGAGGATCATTTATTGTAATGAGGCGATTGGGAAGAGCTATAGGTGTATGAATGGTGCCCTGCACATTTTTGGTTTGCATTTCCGGAAGGGAGGGAAGTACCGATGTAAATCGGCCGTTTTGAATAACCGTATCGCGTTTTATTAAGAGTGTATCGCTTAATCTTATGCGCATGGTTATAAAAACAGGCGTATTTTCATTTGTACCCAACACTTGCAATTGGAACCGGTAAAGCGTGTCCGGTTCAAAAGAATCAAAAAAGAATGAAAATTTATTCTTAACTAAAGAAGAAGAATGAAGAATATGAGAATATAGTTTGCCGGGAATGACCGCTGAGGAAGCATCTTCCTGCCGAAGTATGTGTGCTGCTAATGTGTCGCCTTCTTGCGTATAACGTTCCAACAACCGATCGTATATTTTTACATACATTTTCAAATGAGCTCCGTACCAAACCAATGAGGTGTCAAATTGCTCCGACTTTATACCATGTTTCTCAAAAACCGAGTTGAAGAGTTCCCTTTTTCGTTCTTCATGTCCGCTAAAAGTATTATATTCCTGACTTACTTCCGCTTCGGCTATGTGTAAATCATACAGAACATTCTCCATCTTTTTTTCGGACAATACCCATGACGGCCTGTTACTGCAGGCTAAAAATAAAGACAAGAGTAGAAGTGATATGAGCCCTCTTTGTATCCTCAATTTTTTATTATATCAAAACTTTGAGAAAATGACTTCCTGTAAAAAAGCAATAAAATGGCAACTCCTACCGTAATGGCGGAATCAGCTAAATTAAAAACCGGACGAAAAAAGATGAATTCGGAACCTCCCCAATAGGGAACCCACGAAGGCCATGTAGTTTCGATGAGTGGAAAATAGAACATATCCACTACTTTTCCATGAAACCAACCGTTAAAAGATTGTAAAGAGGCATAGCCTCCTTCCGGAGGAAAAAGAGTAGCTACCTGTCCGTAGCTGTCGCTGAAGATGACCCCGTAAAATACCGAGTCGATGATATTGCCCACAGCACCGGCAAAGATCAGAGCTACACAAATAATGTATCCCGTTTTGAAGTTCTTCTTTACCAATAAATACATGTAATAGATAATCGCTCCGGAAGCAACAATTCGGAAGAGCGTAAGAACCGACTTCCCCATCACTTCCATCCCAAAAGCCATTCCGTTATTTTCGATAAATAACAGTTGAAACCAATCCGTAACATAAATACTTGCATGAAGCATCATGTTGGTTTTTATCCAGATCTTGAGTGCCTGATCGGCAATCAATACCATTAAAATGGTAAAGATTGCCCAAAATTTAGTTGGAAACTTCATCCTGCGAGTTAAAATTATTTTTGTCCGCCCATTTTTGCCTCAATACTTAAAGTAGCATGAGGAACGGCTCTTAATCTTTCCTTCGGAATCAATTTTCCTGTTTCCCGACATACTCCGTATGTTTTATTTTCAATACGGATGAGGGCAGCCTGTAAATTCTGAATAAATTTCATCTGGCGTTGAGCCAATCTGCCGGCCTCTTCTTTCGAGAGAGTGGCGGCTCCTTCTTCCAATACTTTAAATGTGGGAGATGTATCTGTTACATCATTTCCGTCAGAATTCATTATCGAAGATTTCAACAGGTCGTAATCTTTTTTGGCAGTCGCCAATTTATCTAAGATAATTGCCCGGAATTCTTCCAATTCTGCATCCGAGTATCTTGTTTTTTCATTCATAATCTTACTTTGTTTAAAAATTATACAACAATCATATAGAACAATCCTGCAATCTGTTAAGCCCGTTCTACTTTTACCAGTAATTTGAAGTCTTCGAGGTCTAACTCGACTCCTTCCTCCAAATTGTTTACTATAACATCGGTTGCCAAGACTTGGTTCGCAATATACTTACCATATTCTATCACGGCACCGTTAATACGCTCATCAGATTGTAATGTAACTTTAATTTTATCTGTAATTTCGTAACCGTTTGCTTTTCTTATATTCTGGATACGATTGACCAATTCCCGGGCGATTCCTTCTTTCTTTAGAGCATCCGTAATGGTCACATCCAATGCAACAGTTAAACGTCCCTCATTCAATACCTGCCAACCGGGAATATCCTCAAAAATAATTTCTACATCCTCCCGGTGTATTTCGGCACTTTCTCCCTCTGCCAAAAGAGTAAAAGAATTTTGTTGTTCCAATTGTAAAATATCTTGTTGGCTCATTTGGCTGATCTTTTGAGCCAATGCTTTCATTATTTTACCGTATCGGGGACCCAGTTTTTTGAAATCGGGTTTGATCTTCTTTATCAGAATTCCGTCGGAATCTTGAATGTATTTAATTTCTTTTATGTTGACCTCATTCAATATCAACTCCCGCACGGCCTCAATAACTTCTTTTTGCCGGTCATCGGCAATCGGAATCATGATACAGGTAAGCGGTTGCCTGACTTTTATATTTACTTTTCTCCGAAGAGCCAGTACCATGGAAGAGATGTCTTGTGCAATTTGCATTTCTTCTTCCAACTTCTTATCCACCATTTCCGGCTTATAAGAAGGAAAATCGGATAAATGAACCGATTGATCATTATCGCGGCCGGTGATCGAAATCAAATCCAAAAACAAGCGGTCTGCATAAAACGGAATAATCGGAGCCATCAACTTGGCTACCGTTTCCAAGCAAGTATAAAGGGTTTGATAAGCAGACAGTTTGTCTTCGTCCATGATTCCTCCCCAAAAACGTTTCCGGTTTAATCGTACATACCAGTTACTCAGGTTGTCATTTACAAAGTCGCTGATAGCCCGTCCGGCCCGGGTCGGTTCATAGTCCGAATAAAACTCATCCGTGTCTTTTATAAGTGTATTCAATAAAGAAAGAATCCACCGGTCTATCTCCGGACGTTTTTCCAACGGAATTTCTTCTTCTTTATAGTTAAACCCGTCTACATTGGCATATAAAGCAAAAAAGGAATAAGTGTTGTAAAGAGTTCCGAAAAATTTACGTCGAACTTCTTCCACCCCGTCGATATCAAATTTCAGATTATCCCACGGCGACGCATTTGTAATCATGTACCAACGTACTGGATCGGCTCCGTATTTCTCTATCGTTTCAAACGGATCAATGACATTTCCCCATCGTTTGGACATTTTATTGCCGCTTTTATCCAACACCAATCCGTTGGAAACAACGGTTTTAAAAGAAGCTTCATCAAAGACCATGGTGGCAATCGCATGTAATGTAAAGAACCAACCCCGGGTCTGATCTACTCCTTCTGCAATAAAATCGGCCGGGAAAACAGTTCCCGAATCAAACAATTCTTTGTTCTCAAACGGATAATGGATTTGAGCGTAAGGCATGGCTCCCGAGTCGAACCACACATCGATCAGATCGGCTTCCCTTTTCATGGGTTTTCCCGAATCCGATACCAATATAATATTGTCTACGTAGGGGCGATGCAAGTCTAAGTTTTCAACACGATAATTCTCTTCTGTATAGACCCCGGGAACAAAGTTCTTGAAAGGTAATTCCTCCATAAAACCGGCCTCCACCGATGTTTTCATTTCGGATATTAATTCTTCTACCGAACCGATACATTTTTCTTCCGTTCCGTCTTCCGTTCTCCAGATAGGTAACGGAGTTCCCCAATAACGGCTGCGGCTCAGGTTCCAATCTTGCAGGTTTTCCAGCCATTTGCCGAAACGTCCCGTACCGGTGGATTGCGGTTTCCAGTTGATTAAATTGTTTAATTCAATCATCCGGTCCCGACAAGCGGTGGTTCGAATGAACCAACTGTCCAGCGGATAATAAAGCACCGGTTTATCGGTTCGCCAACAATGCGGATAGTTGTGGGTTTGCTTTTCTATTTTGAATGCCCTGTTTTCCTGCTTCAACATGACGCAAAGATCTACATCCAGCGACGGATCATTATCGGTAAGCGTTTCGTCGTAAGCGTTCTTTACGAAGCGTCCCGCATAAGGAGAATAAAGCGATACGTTGACTTTCTTTTTCACGAAATCGGAATCCAAGTCTTCCAATTTATAGTATTTCCCGGTAAGGTCGACCATCGGTCTCGGATTTCCGTCCTTATCGGTCATCATTAACGGCGGAACATTATTGGCTTTAGCTACCCGGTCGTCGTCGGCTCCGAACGTGGGAGCGGTGTGGACGATTCCCGTACCCTCGACCGTAGTAACAAAGTCACCCGTAATCACACGGAATGCATTTTCTCCGGGATTGACCCAAGGAATTAATTGTTCGTATTTCATGCCGGCCAATTCGGAACCTTTCCATTGACCGATTATTTTGAAAGGGATTAATTTATCTCCCGGTTTATAATCTTCCAACGGGAGATCCTTTGCTTTCTCGTTAAAATGAGCCGGCACCAATTCTTTTGCCAATACGGCAGTCATCGGAAGACCGGTATAAGCATTGTAAGATTGCACGGCCACATAATCGATCGCCGGTCCTACACTCAATGCAGTATTGGAGGGTAAGGTCCAAGGAGTGGTGGTCCATGCCAAAAAGAAAACATCACCGAAGTTGCCCATTCCCGGAAGCGGATTCACAGCCTTGAATTGAGCCACGCAAGTTACATCTTTTACATCCCGGTAACATCCGGGTTGATTCAACTCATGCGTACTTAATCCCGTCCCGGCTGCAGGGGAATAAGGCTGGATGGTATACCCTTTGTATAAGAATCCTTTCTTATATAATTCTTTGAGTAAGAACCAAAGTGTTTCGATATAACGATTGTCGTAGGTGATATAAGGATCGTTCATATCTACCCAATATCCCATTTTACGGGTCAGTTCTTCCCATTCTTTGGTATATTTCATGACATCCTTGCGACAGGCTGCATTGTAGTCGGCTACCGATATTTTTTTTCCGATATCTTCTTTGGTTATTCCCAATGATTTTTCTACACTTAACTCTACCGGCAATCCGTGTGTATCCCAGCCTGCTTTCCTTTTTACAAGGAAGCCTTTCATGGTTTTATATCGACAGAAAATATCCTTGATGGAGCGGGCAATTACATGGTGAATGCCCGGCATCCCGTTTGCGGAAGGAGGACCTTCGTAAAATACAAAAGAAGGAGCGCCTTCCCGAATCTCTAAACTCTTACGGAAAACATCGTTTTCATCCCATTGGTTCAGGACTTCTTTGTTGACCTCGGAGAGGTTCAGATTGGAATATTCTCTAAATTTCTTATTCATAAAAATTTCTCTCTATAAAATAGGGCACAAAGGTATAAAAAAATCTCTTCTTAATACAAGGAAATTGCTTTATCCTTAACCTCTTTTATGATCCTTCACTTCCGGCACATTTCAGTCAAATACATGTCGGACCGGATTGGCCGGTAAATTCTCGTTTATTCTTACCTTTTTCTCATAAACCGGTTTTAACTCGTTCTGTCTTCCGCTCTTTTTGTCCGGGCGTAAAAATGATTTTCGTTTTGTTCGGTGTGGTTAAAAGGTGCACATAAATAAGCAGTAAGAAAAGGATTGGTCAATAATTAATAAAGGTAACCGGCTCTTCCTCGAAAACCGGTTAACCGGAAAGATCGAGTTATTCCTAAAATCAGATTTAGTTTTTAGCAATCTAATTATATATTCTCAATATG